>JAGLDN010000239.1 GCA_023145575.1 Psychromonas sp. | reverse complement strand
AGTTACAAGGTAATCAATATACAGCTCAAATATTTGTTTGTTTTTATTCATATCGTCACTTTAACAGGTTTTTAATCTAAAATATTAGCTTACTGCGTAACATCAGTTAAAATAATTAAAATAATTAAAAAATTATACTTTAATTCTTTTCTATGCGTCTCGTTTAATTTAAAATAACTTACTCAACCTCTCGTTGAAGAAATTGTATACCTCGCATCATTACACAATTTGCCTTACAGATTTTGTGTCTTAAGATAAATTGGACATAAATTAAATATTTATTTTAAAAAACAACTTTTTTTAGAATTCAATCGCGATTTTATTAAATTATAATGGTTACCAATTTACAATCACCGCACACAGAGTATAAAGCATGTTTAAGATTAAAGGTATAAGTACAAAAGAACGCACTTGTGACGTACTCATTGTCGGCTCAGGAGCTGCGGGGCTTTCACTCGCACTTAAATTAGCTGAAAATGCAAGTGTTATCGTATTAAGTAAAGGCAAACTTTCTGAAGGATCAACCTTATATGCACAGGGTGGCATTGCATCCGTGTATGCAGAAAATGACACTATCGATTCTCATGTTAACGATACTATCATTTGTGGTGCAGGACTTTGCGATGTGGAAGCTGTAAAATTTACAATTAATCATGCCAAAGAAAGCATGGAATGGCTGATTGATATTGGTATAGCATTTGATAGAAAAGAAGATAAAAATGGTCTTGAAGCTTATCATTTAACGAAAGAAGGCGGACATTCTCATCGGCGTATCTTACATGTAGCAGACGCAACGGGTCGATCCATTGAAACAACGTTATTAAGTAAAGCGACAACGCACCATAATATCACCTTGCTAGAAGGCTACAATGCCGTTGATCTTATTACCTCAAAACAATTAAACTTACCCGCTAACAAAGTGCTCGGTGCTTATGTCTGGAATAGAAACCAAGAGAAAGTAGAAACAATTAAAGCTAAATTTATCACCCTTGCAACAGGGGGAGCGAGCAAAGTTTATCAATATACAAGTAACCCAGATGTGTCATGCGGAGATGGTATTGCTTTAGCTTGGCGATCCGGTTGTCGCATTGCTAACATGGAATTTAATCAATTTCATCCAACTTGTCTTTATCACCCAACCGCACGCACCTTTTTATTGACAGAAGCACTTAGAGGCGAGGGTGCGTATTTGCTACGCCCAGATGGCACGCGTTTTATGCCAGATTTTGATGATCGTGCTGAGCTTGCCCCTCGAGATATTGTTGCGCGCGCGATTGATTATGAAATGAAGCGCTTGGGGGTTGATTGCATGTATCTTGATATTACACACAAGTCTAAAGAGTTTATTGTTCACCATTTTCCAACGACTTATAAACGTTGTTTATTACTTGGCATTGATATCTCAACTCAATCAATTCCTATTGTACCAGCCGCGCATTATAGTTGTGGGGGAGTGATGATAGATCAACATGGGAAAACTGATATCGATGGTTTATATGCAGTGGGTGAGGTGACTTATACTGGTTTACATGGCGCAAATCGTTTAGCATCAAATTCGTTGTTAGAGTGTGTCGTTTATGCCCATGCTTGCGCTGACGATATCACTAATCAATTGCGAGTTTATCACTCACAGCCTATTTTTAAAATCCCTTCTTGGGATGAAAGTCAAGTACAAAATTCTGATGAAGAAGTTGTTATTCAGCACAATTGGCATGAACTGCGTTTATTTATGTGGGACTATGTTGGCATTGTTCGTACCAATAAACGGCTTGAAAGAGCATTGCACCGCGTGCAAATGCTACAAAAAGAAATCAGCGAATATTACAGTAATTTTAAAGTGTCAAATAGCTTACTTGAATTAAGAAATCTTGTTCAAGTTGCTGAAATTATAATTAAAAGTGCCATAAATCGAAAAGAAAGCCGTGGCTTGCATTACAATGTTGATTATCCTGATAAATTAAAGAACAGTAAGCCCACAATTCTTTGCAAAGAAGATAATTAACTTGAATTTTGGATAGGCAATACTTACCAATAGCTATTGTCTGTCAGTTCATCTATTGATCTGACGTTGTATCTTTGCATCACATGGGTTCCAGCAGAAGCAATCCTCTGAGTTTGATTAATTGTAAACGATCAACGAATCCCACGTTAGCTCTAATTACCCCATGCCATTAAATCCTTATCGTTAAGATTCCATATATTATTTACTGTGCATTTGTTTGCTTATGCCGTGAGGTTATTATGATTGATCAGCCGGGCTATTAGACGATAATCTGATTCATTTAACGCATCACTAAAGATTACTAAACGACTCGATCTCTTATTGTTTATCTCTATTAAGCCTTTTTTATGGGCAATGTGAATAAAAATAAATAAACCATTGTAGAACGATGCTTGCGTGATCTGTCCCTCAACAACAGCTAATACGGCATCATGGATTGTAATTTCTCCACATTCGTTAATATTAAAGCAAATAGTTTTTATTGATTCTAAACGCGCGGCATAAGCGGCAAAGCAAAATGAAATAAAGCATAGTCCATAAACAATATTCCCTTTAAAAATAGTCATAAGCAAGGCGAGAGGAAAGCAATAAAGGGATAACAGTACCATTCCACTATATGCAGAAGGGCGCGTGATAAGATCACGCTTTAACGCGTTTGAGGATAACATCAATCAATTCAGCTAATGCAGCATCAGGGCAGGTTTTATTCCCCATAAACCAAGAAAACAAGTCAGGATCTTCATGGGTTAAAAGTCGCTGGAAAATTAGTTTATCTTCTTGACTGAGATCATCAAAAGCGCCATTAACAAACGGCATTAATAAAACATCTAATTCTAGCATTCCTCGACGACAAGCCCATAAAACCCGCGATTTATTAACTTTTTCAAGCATTTTCTTTACACCTTATATTTATGTTTAAATTCCTGCGTATATTACTATGCTACCTAAAAGTGCAAAATCAGCAAGGTAAATTGTGAAAAGATACTAAATATAAAATCCGTTTCTGGTGTGATTAATACCAGATCCAAGAAGTATGTTATAAACGCGAGAGGATAAAGGTGAGTGCTAACTTACCACAATGACTGGTAAGCCATAGGTATATTGACACTCGATCCCTAAATTTTGGATGTCACGTCGAATTGACGAAATAATAGCTAGCTTTCTTGAGTTAATTTAATGCTAATATGTAACAAACAGCTCAATATAGCAGCATAGTGAAGTGTTAATGATTCCTAATTCAGACGACATACCAGTAACCAGAGTTTATTAAATCCACAAAGAGATTCAGCGCCTCTTCATTATCTTCGAATAGCTCAATTAATTCGCTTCCTACCTCATCTTGATTGCAAAGATAATCGCCTAATTCTATAAACCCTTTGCATGAATACTCGTCCCCATTAATATAAATACATTCAGGCGCACATTCAAAATAAACCGCTCGCAAACCTCCTAATCGGATAAATTGATTACCTTTGTTTAAATCAGACATAATTTCAAGTCGACTGTGCGCAGGATCGGGCTCTAAAATATCTAATTCATGATTTGATTCACTGAGGAGCTCACCCAACCAAGGCACCAATTTTTCTGCAGGTGAAAAGCCTTCTAACATCAGTTGATGTAAGCGTTTTAATTCATTATTTTCAATTTTCCCCGGTTTTTCTCGTAATTTCATCGCCCCATCACGATAGCGTACAGGTTTCTTATTATTATCAATCACATAGTCGGTATAGCTACGGAGTAAATCATTGCGATCAGGTGCACGAAATCCCACGCTATAACTTATTGAAGGCTCAATAGCATATCCTTCATGTGGGAAGCCGCAAGGAATATAAAGAATATCACTGGGCATAAGCGTTACATCTATGATTGCATCAAACGGCTCACAATGCTTCAATGCACCATGCGCTGCAAATTCTTTTTTATCGTCCCTATCACCAACGCGCCAATGGCGTTTGCCCAACCCTTGAATGATAAATACATCATAATTATCAATATGTGGTCCAACACCGCCTTCAGGTGTTGAATAACTTATCATCAGATCGTCAAAACGCCAATTCGGCAGAAAACGAAACTGTCGTACAATTTCCTGAGATGCTTTGTGCCAATGATCAACAGATTGAATCAATAACGTCGCACCATCTTCATCAAGTCTAGAAAAATCAGTAAAAGGCCCCTGCTGAGCTTGCCATTTTTGATTTTTATCACGGTAAACAAGGCGACTTTCAATCTCTTCTTCCATTGCTAGACCTGCAATTTCATCTGGTTGGATAGGATCTTGAAAATTTATCATACCTTGTTTAATAACTGTTGGCTTTTTCTGCCAGAAATTATCAAGAAAGTCTTTAATCGCTAAATTTAATATAAACATTAAAAAACCTTAAAAAGAAGAGAACTTAGATTCAATTCTCAAATGCATAGCTTAAATTAGTTGGAAAGGTAGTAAATATATTCACTACCTTTCCTGTGACAAGAGATTCAAATAATAAAAAAACATAAACAACTCACTGAGCCGTTAAGATACCAACTTTACGCCCTTAATAAAAGCACAATAAATCAAACCAAAATAGCAAGCAACTTGGTGTCATCAATCAACGATTTCACGAGAGTTGAAACGCAATATTGGGAAACGAGGTTATCGCGCTATACCCATGTGACGCAAAAATGCTTTGTCAGGCTGAAGCTCGATAATAAGAACAAAGCACAATATTAGGTTATTGTTGTTCACTTTTCGATTATTGTAACGCAGTCTTGGTTTTCGATCTTGTGCCCCGCAGGGCAAGGCAACTAGTACCAAGGCGCGTTGATATAAAATCTCTATGTAGAATAACTATACCCATTATTAATTAACGTACTCGAGTTGGTGATTGAGAGCTTTATTTGGTCATAGGTAAAGGGTATAGCGTTGCTTTGCTTACAACAGTTGAGCGACTCACTCGTTACACTGTAACCAAGCGAAATTTCGATAAATCAGCGAAAACAATGACAGATACAACGATTGAATTATTGACACCATTTAAGCACTAGTTTGAACAATCACAGCAGACAATGCCAAAGAATTTGCTTATCAGAAAGAGGTTTCATAATCGCTTGAATATGGCTATTTTGTTGCAGATCCATATTGTTCATGGCAGCGAGGGTTGAATGAAAATACCAATGGACTGTTACGACAATATTGGCCTAAATCTACAGATTTTAAACTGTTCCACAATGAAGCGGTTAAAAGCAATTTAATTCAGTTGAATAATATGCCAAGAAAAGTAATATTATACCAAACCCCATTCAAAATCATGTTGAAACATATGCTAGTACTAGCGACTTAACGATTATGCATTTGGCGGTTGAATCTGCCTCTCAAATAGAAATAAGGTTGTTACATTTATTGTTTATATTTGATGGGATATTATAGATCAAGTCGCTGAATTGTTGCCATGTAACCTTACAAATAACGATTTAATGGCATGGGATAAATATAGCTAAGTGGGTTTATTTGATCGCTTATCTTTTTTCCTTTCTAATTCTCTGAGTTTAAAGTAGTGTGGCGTAATTCAGTTTGGCTTAGGGGAGATTTCTTGCGTTCCCCTTATAGCTAACTAATCCATTCACCATTGTTGATTTACCCACATTCATTGCCAATGAAGCTTCTAGAATGGAATTGCCTAGATTAACTTCTATTATGGCCGATTCAAGTCTAAATTCAGCCGTTTAAAATATTTTTTGGCCGCTTTGTTATTGTGCTCCTATTTTGCTTAGCGGTGATTCTATCACCACTAAGCACGTTGCCAAATTAACTATACCACATTACAGCTCTTCCCTAGTCACCTCCTGTTGACCACCGCCTGCACCTGGCGTTCCATAACCTGAAGCATTTTTAGTAGGGATGCTTTTATCATTAGATGCCGTCTCATACGGATCAGCTTTTTCTTGAGTTTTATCATTTTCCATATACTCTTTTATAGCTTCTACTCTCTCTGGGTTTAGCTCTTCCCTGCTAGTGTCAAATGTTTCCTCCGAGAATAATTTATGATCATCAGTAAGATTATCACGTCCTCTATTTTCCTTCCATTCTTCCCTTTTATCCTTTATGTCGCCCCACGCTTTGTCCTCTGCATCATTCGAATTTCCTTGACTTTGCGGCTTTTCCAATCCTTCAGGTCCACCAGTTCCTTTACGTACATCAGGTTCATCAGGCGCTACATCACCTCCACCAAGAGGACTTTCTTCATACACATTCTGTGTAGCCCTATGACGCATAGGATTTCTATCTCTGTCAGTTTGGTCTTGTTTTTGTCTTTTTTTGAGTTTTTTCTCTGCTTCTTTCTTTTCCTCGAGTTCTCTCTGTTCCTTTTTCTTTTGAAATTTCTTTTCTCTTTTGAGTTGTTTCTTTCGAGCCGCTTCATCGATTGGCTCCTTACCCGAGTCAATATCATCACCGTCAGCAAGAGCATTCTTTTCCCTTAGTGCCTCTTTTTGTGCCTTAGCTTCCGCTCTACGTTCCATAATCGCATTTAAACCCAGCGCACCTCCGCCAATAACTGCCGCGCCGCCTAATGAAGCGCCTGCTGCAATCCCAGCCTCTTGTGCTGATGTTAATCCGTTACTACTTGGGACATTACTAACCGGATCGACTGGATTAACTGGATTAACTGGATTAACTGGTACTTTGGAAGTTGGTACCGAACCATTAGTTGGATTTGTTGGTGTCTCTGGAACTGTTGGTGTCTCTGGAACTGTTGGTGTCTCTGGAACTGTTGGTGTCTCTGGAACTGTTGGTGGCTCTGGTACAATGCTATCATCAGTAGAATCGCCTCCCTTGGAGATAAGTGCGGCAACTACGCCACTCGAGGCAACAGCACCAACCCCAGCCGCAATTTTTGAAGTTGTGCTAAAACCAGTGTCATTACCTCCTACAGCACTACTCGCTAATTCGCCGTTTACATCACCCGCCTTACCAGTAAGTCCTTGAGTATCATCTTTGACATTACCTGCCTTGGTAGTATTTCCTTGAGTGTCTCCTCTTGACCTACTTATAGAGCCAGAACCTTCAATAACTTCATC
This sequence comes from Psychromonas sp., assembly GCA_023145575.1. Classification (GTDB taxonomy): domain Bacteria; phylum Pseudomonadota; class Gammaproteobacteria; order Enterobacterales; family Psychromonadaceae; genus Psychromonas. The sequence continues at coordinate 3,213 of JAGLDN010000239.1, read as the reverse complement.
ATTAACGGAAGAGCCTCGAAATGGCTCATCATTAGTGGTACGCAATTGATTATCACTAAATTCCTGTTTATCAGTTACACACCCGCTTAGCATCAGTAGTAATCCACATGCACCAATCATTAAGGTAATTAATTTTGATATGTAATTTTTCATTTGTCTCTCTCTCAAATTTGATAAATTAAAATTAGTCGATAAATCATCTTGTAATCAAATTGCCTTATAGACACAATTAACACGTAAAAATATTTCTTATAGTTAATTGTAGTTTGCTTTGAAAAAAAAGAAAATTAATGTTTTTTATTTTATTTTATTAGAATGTTGCGCGAAGGCTCTATTGGGAAATGTTATAATTTTACTCATAACAATTGATAACATCATTATTAATTAATTCTGATGACATACAACAAGCTATCTGTTGTTCTGTATTAATGGTGATATGAATTCTATGAAAAATATCGAATCTTGTCTGCATTCCACTCGATAATTACATATTTTAAGACTCTGCTTTATCCGCCATTGGCCAGTGATCGTCAGCAACCTTATCACCTTCGAGCCAACGAAAATATTTCGAGATATCAATGCCGATCATTTCACAGCACTTTTATAATATCGCTACATTCTGACGAGCAGTATTAATATCTAAAACAAACGAAATTTCAGAAGCATTAACCTTCCTAAACCAGAAAGTTATGACGGTATTTTTTTGAAAGCACCATTAAAGTGGCACCATCCGTAAACATTTTTTCTATTCAGTTTAATTCTTTCTCTAGTTTATTAATCTCCTTATCTTTTTGAATTTTGAGGCTTTTTTCTGTGCATTTTTTACAGGAACTGCATTAAAGCCAGATAAACACGCCACTGATATAACTGAGTTAGGTAAATACCTTTAGTACGACAGTATTCAGCTTTGCCTGCTTGTATCATGACGACTGTTTCAATGATCGTAGTAAGTATAACTTCATTGCCCCACTGGTTGATATCACTTGCACCATTGACTAATTGGTCTTGCTCTAGGGTCGCTTACGTCAAGAATGAAGAGTTTACTTAGGGATATTATAAATAGTGACAAGCTCTGGGATACACAATGAGTTTGGTGGGCTAATATGATTAGTTTTAATTCTGTTGAATAATATGCCATATATTGATTGCTTAGTATCTCAGCTCTTTCTGAGAACTCATTTTTCTTCTCATTGCAACTATCATGACACAGGGGTGAACACGATCACAACATTGCTGATATTTTACTTTATGTAGGTAATATTATATTTTTTCTCTGAACTCATATCGCCATTCATACAGAAGATCAAATAGTTTATTTTATGTCACCCGAACTAGTTAATAATTCTGCGTTATCAATGATAATTATTAAAACATATTAAGGTCACATAGAATGCTAGCGCAACGCACTAATAAATATAATAAATTAAAATAAATTAAAATAAATTAAAATAAAATAAAAAAATTAATTTTTTTTTCAAAGCAAACTACAATTAAGTATAAGAAATACTTTTCATGCTAATTGCGTCTATAAAATGATTTGATTATAAGATTATTTATCGACTAATTTCAATTTATGAAGCTTGAGCGAGAGACAAATGAAAAATTACATTTCAAAAATAATTACTTTAATGATTAGTGTATTTGGATTACTCCTGATAATAAGTGGGTGTACCAATAATAGTCAACAAATAAGTGAAGCTCAACGCCATGCCTATAATGATGCACTATATCGAAACTCTGCCGCAAATGATCCAATATATAAAACGGGTGACGCCTATTCAAAACAAATTAGTAAGTCAGGCGGTACGGCTAGAGGCCATACTAACGTACAGGATGGTCCACAAGGTAGGACTTCCAGACTTACTAGCAAAACGGGTAATTTCAGAGATGGATCTGGCGAATTTATTGGCAAGGCAGGTGATGTAAAAGGTATATTCGGGAATCAGTCAGCGGAATTTAATGCCCCTGATAATTCAGGAAAATTTAATCCCCCAGATACGAGTACTGCCACACAACTTGCTGTCGGTGTTGGTGCGATTAGTGCGATTGGCACAGTTGGCGTACTTATCTCAAGTGGAGGCGATGATACTGATGCTAGCATTATACCAGAGCCACCAACAGTTCCAGAGCCACCAACAGTTCCAGAGACACCAACAGATACAGAGACAGATACACCAACAAATCCAACTAATGGTTCTGTACCAACTTCCAAAGTACCAGTTAATCCAGTTAATCCTGTCGATTCGGTTAGTAATGTCCCAAGTAGTGACGGATTAACATCAGCACAAGAGGCTGGGATTGCAGCAGGCGCTTCATTAGGCGGCGCGGCAGTTATTGGCGGAGGTGCGCTGGGTATAAATGAGATTGTGAACCGTAGAGCGGAAGCTAAGGCAGAAAAAGAGGCACTAAGGGAAAAGAATGCTCTTGCTGACGGTGATGATAATGACAAGCCTATCGATGAAAAGGAGCGAAAGAAACAACTGAAACAAGAAAGGAAACATCAAAAGGCGAGAGATAGAGATACAAAAAGGGAAATGAAAGCTCAAAAGAAGAGAGATAAAAGGGAAAGTGAATATCAAAAGAAATATGACAAGAAAATTGAAGAGAGGGAACGCGATGAAAGTAAAAATAAAGAGAAACGACTGAAACAAGAAGAGAAAGATACAAACAAACTACTGAAACAAGAAGAGAAAAGAGAAAAGAAAATTTTGAAGAACAAACCTACTTGGAATGTTAATCCTCCAGATGAAGAACAAGCTGGATCTGATGGATGGGAAAAGAATGATCTTGACAAGCCTACGAAAATCTCTGAAAAGGAGCGAGAGGAACAACTGAAACAAGAAAAGAAAGATCAAAAGAAACAACGGACAGATAAAAAGAACAATGATGGTTGGAACGTTAATCCTGCATATGTTGGACCTCCAGCTCCAGCTGTTGTAGCGCCTAAACCAAGGGGAAGGCGATTAAAAGGGAAAAGAGCGCAATACCATCGAAATTTGAGAAAAACAGCGTCGAAAAGAAGGCTTGAAAGAAACGATGCAATAAAAAGAAAGCGACCCAGTGGAAAAGGACTAACTAGAGAAGAGTTTAAAGCCGGCGGCTATCAAAGATTTATCGTTCCTATTAAAAAGGAATATCTTTAATAAAGATTAAATTTATAACCTTAGATTTGATCATATAATTTACACTTTTATTAGGCGACAATTAACTTGG
>JAGLDN010000238.1 GCA_023145575.1 Psychromonas sp. | reverse complement strand
TCGCACTAGCTTGCTCAATGATTTGGTTGCCAATGTGAAAGATCAACAGCCCCTAAGATCAACAGCCCCTAGTAGCTTGATAAAATTTGCCTTTCTGACTTTTCATTTATACACTACGCGAGAATAGACTCATTAAATTTTAATGATTCATTAGCCGAGGAATTAAAAAGCATGAAAATATCAAACGATAAGCCCAATAAATATATCTGGAAGCAAACCCGCATTGAAAGAACAATCTTTACTACGAACGAGCCAGATGAAGATAAAGTTGTAAAAGAAGATGAATCTCAAGCATTCAGTGACGATGATGTTCCTCTCTATTATAAAGGTAGATTTCATAAACAAAGATTTAATATGCATGTTCAATATAGCAATATACCACCATCACCTAAATTAGATTCTGATCGACAATACATGCTAAAGTGCATTTTTGAACTTATCATGGAATGGGATCTAGTGCTTAGGAGGGATTGTGATCTAGAAAGCTCACCAATTGGGATAAATTTTGAGTCTGATATATTTCTAGACGCTAACGCAGTAGGGGCGATAAAATATGTACATCTATTATTAACCGGACAAACGGGAGAAATAGTAACAATAACGAGTTTACGCATGAATCATTCTTCCAATGTTAATCAATTCAAGACACATGAAGACTCAGAGCCCCTCACTGAACAACAATTGAGAGAACAATCAGTTGGAGAAATGAGCCGTGAGGTTTTTGTGCGTGAGGGAGGCATAGGCCATGCAGTATATCTTACGGGTGAGATATTTAAACGTGAGGTTAGAATGGCAGATAGAGCATGCATCCTCTATGCGGCCATTGTTAAGGGTACGTGTCAACATTACGGCACAGCAATTACCGCATTTGAAAGACTTGCAAAAACAATGGATCAGAGACTTGATTATTTAGAAAACCTAATAAGTCGGTTCTACCTCCCTGAGTGGTGCGACTCCTTCGACTCCGACGACTAGCGCATTTTGATACTTGATTTAATCAAGGTTGTTCGTAATTCATCATCAAGGCGAGCCTTTTTTCTTTGTTTCCATGCTTTAGTTCAGAGGCCACGTCAAGAGTCAACATTTAACCTATTACCATGAATTATGCTAATCATTTGTCTAACGAATTAACGGACGATGCTAATTATGATTGGTTGTTCCTTGTTCGATTGTTGTAACGTAAGGTTACCATTTTTTCATAATAAACCGTATTAGCGCCTCATAGAGCATGATCAACAAAGCGAAGACTTACTATTCAAAAACAAGTCGACTTAGCACCACTCGATAAGAATTAAAGTCATTATTTTATTTCTAGTACTTTGATAAAATTTGCCTTTCTGACTTTTCATTCATACACTACGCGAGAATAGACTCATTAAATTTTAATGATTCATTAGCCTAGGAATTAAAAAGCATGAAAATATCAAACGATAAACCCAATAAATATATCTGGAAGTACACCGACATTGAAAGAACAATCTTTACTACGGACGAGTCAGACACAGACACAGACACAGATGAAAATGAATATGACTATCAAGAATTGAGTGACGATGATCAATTTCCTCTCTCTCATAAAAGTAGATTTAATATGCATGTTCAATATAGCAATATACCACCATCACCTGAATTCGATTCTTATCGACAATACATGCTAAAGTGCATTTTTAAACTTATAATGCAATGGGAGGTAATACTAAGGACACATTGTGATCAAATTTGCTTACCAAATGGGAGAAAATTTAAAGCTAATTTACTTCTAGACGCTAACGCAGTAGGGGCGATAAAGTATGTACATCTATTATTAACTGGACAAACGGGAGAAATAGTAACAATAACGAGTTTACGCGTTAATCATTCTTCCAATGTTAATCAATTCAAGACACATGAAGACTCAGAGCCCCTCACTGAACAACAATTGAGAGAACAATCAGTTGGAGAAATGAGCCGTGAGGTTTTTGTACGTGAGGGAGGTATAGGCCATGCAGTGTATCTTACGGGTGAGATATTTAAACGTGAGGTTAAAATGGCAGATAGAGCATGCATCCTCTATCGCGCCCTTGTTAAGGGAACGTGTCAACATTACGGCACAGCAATTGCCGCATTTGAAGAACTTGCAAACATACTGAGTAGGGGGGCTGATGAAGAAAGCAAAGTAACTCAGTTCTACCTCCCTGAGTGGTGCGACTCCGACGACTCCGACGACTAGCGCATTTTGATACTTGATTCAATCAAGGTTGTTCGTAATTCATCACCAAGGCGAGCCTCTTTTTTCTTTGTTGCCATGCTTTAGTTCAGAGGCCACGTCAAGAGTCAACATTTAACCTATTAACGATGAATTATGCTAATCATTTGTCTAACGAATTAACGGACGATGCTAATTATGATTGGTTGTTTCTTGTTCGATTGTTGTAACGTAAGGTTACCATTTTTTCATAATAAAGCGTATTAGCACCTCGTAGAGCATGGCAACGCGTACCAATCAACAAAGTGAAGACTTACTATTCAAAAACAAGCCGACTTAGCACCACTCGATAAGAATTAAAGTCATTATTTTATTTCTAGTACCTTGGAAAAATCTTTCTATCTAGCTTTTCACCCATACGCTACATGAGTATATACCCATCATCCGTCAAAATGCTTCAATTTAGGTAAAATCGAAGGTTTGGAAGTTATCTTTAATCCTACCATCTAAAGCATGACCAATTTGTGGTAATGTACTAACAAAAAACTCATCACTGTTTCGCCGGCATTCTTTTGCTGTTGAAAAATATTTATTATTTGTCGCGTATTCTTTCATTACTTTCCAAAGGCGCTCAATAGGGATTAAATTGGGGCTGTAAGGTGGTAAATAATGTAATATAATATTGAGGTTTTTCGCCTCTTCTTTAACGACTGCACTACGATAATATCCAGCGCCGTCAAGTATTAAGTGAATAGCTTTATCTAACTTATATTGTTCTCTTATCAACTTAAAAAAATCAATAATTGATTCACCATTAACCGTGCATATTGCTCAGTAATTGCGTCTTCAATATGACTTAACCTTATCGCACCGACAATGTTTCATCTCGTTCTACTTCCTGTTGTTTCTATTGTTTTGCCTGTACCTGTCCGTATCCAACCGCAACTTACTTTGGTGGCTTGCGTTGGATGTGTAACATCATGAATAATATAGGCTCATCGCTGCCTACCATTGCCTTTATTTCATTATATTCTTCAACGAAAACATCTTTTTTCTTGGAAGTATTTGTGTGGTACGCCTTTCAGCTGCTTATATACCCGTGATACTTTAACAGTATTTTATCGAATCTTTTAACTTACTGAGTAACATCAGTTACATTAAGTATGCCATTTAAATTTTGCGCAGAAAGACAGCTTAATATTGAGGCGAATGTTGCTGTAAACGGGTATTTTATGTAATTGAAATTAACGCAGTGAATCAGCCAGAGGTCAATTTTATGTCGGGCATTTAGGTAAAATTTGCCATTATGACGTTACTTTGTGAAGAAGCATGAGTATAATCATCAAAGTAATTATTATTTGATATTAACACTATTACCTTGCTTTATCTGAAGAAAATTCTATTTGATTCTCGTGCTAGAATTAAGTTGTTATGCTTTTTTTGCCACTATAATATTACAGTTATTATATACTCATCTGGCGTAAAGATGCTTTGTCAGGCTTTTGCTAGAATGTCACATCGAGATACAACGTTAGGTAATGCTATTCAATTTCCGATGAGTGTTACGACGGGTTGACTTTCAAGATCACGCCCATCGAACAAGACGTCTTTTCGATACATTCTTATAAGGCATTGAATATTATGAAAAAAGAAATTAAATATCCCTCTAATCGTTTTTCTATAGCGCCCATGCTTGATTGGACAGATCGTCATTGCCGTCACTTTTATCGGATCATGTCTAAAAACGCCTTGATGTATACTGAAATGGTGACAACAGGTGCTATTTTATTTGGCAAGAAAGATCACCTTAAAAAAGGGGATACTGAGTCGCCTATTTGCTTGCAACTTGGAGGTTTTGCGAGTGTTGATTTGGCGAAAGCTGCATTGGTGGGAAAACAGCGGGGATATAATGAAATCAATTTAAATGTTGGTTGCCCATCAGATCGTGTTCAAAATGGTCGTTTTGGGGCTTGTTTAATGGCTGAACCTGACTTAGTCGGCAATGCTGTTTCTGCAATGTCTGACGCAACGGGCTTGCCTATTTCAGTGAAAACGCGTATTGGGATTGATGAGTTAGATTCTTATCAATTTCTTTGTGATTTTATTGGCCAAGTCAATGATAAAGGTTGCAATACCTTTATTATACATGCACGGAAAGCTTGGTTGAAGGGGTTAAGTCCGAAACAGAATCGAGAACGCCCTGTGTTAGATTATCATCGAGTTTATCAACTTAAAAAAGATTTTCCACGGTTAATCATTGCCATTAATGGCGGTATTAAAACTTTTAATCAGTGTAAAATACATCTTGAACATGTAGATGGGGTAATGCTAGGGCGTGAAGTTTATTCAAATCCTTATTTGTTAAGCAGTGTCGATCAAACTTTTTTTGCAAGTGACAGGGAAGTGTTAACGCGCTACCAAATTTTAGAAAAAATGTATCTTTATATAGAACAGCAATTAAGTAATGGCGCATACTTGAATCACATTGCTCGGCACATGCTTGGACTTTTTCAGGGAATGCCAGGAGCGAGAGCTTGGCGACGTCATTTAAGTGAATACGGTCATAAAGTTGGATCTGGTATTGAGGTAATGCAAAAAGCTGCTTCATTTGTAACTGAAATTTAATTTAGGAGTTTTAGCATGAAAAAGTTATTCATTCTGTGTCTATCATTGATTTTTTTAAATAGTTGCACAACCAAGCCTGCTAAACATCAAAGCCATGCGAAGTTGCAACGGGAAACGATTGTCAGTAGTGGAGATCCCGCTAAAGTTCTGCCTGCTTTTACAACATTTGCCTGGAGTGATGAGTACAGTAAAGTATTGTCAACAGAAAATACAAAATATCAATTGAGAATAAATAAGCACATTAAAAAACAAATTATTCAATATTTGAAGACAAAAGGCTATGTTTATCAGCCAGATCCTATTCAAGCAGATGTCGTCATTGGTTTTCTTTTTGCATTAAATAATGAGGTTGCAGACGCTAATATTCAAGCTAAATTTGGATTGCTGCCAGGGGTATCAAACCGAGGTGTTAATAAAAATAAATATGCAAAAGGTACTTTTTTATTGGTCGTTTTAGATAATAAACTCAGCACAGTGTATTGGCGATCCGCAATGCAAGGCTTTGTCAATATGGATAAAGATATTGAAAATATGCAAGGTGATCGATTTCAGTTTATACTAAATCTAATGATGGGCAAATTTCCACTTGCAGGTCAGTGATATCATTCATATTAGTTAAAATGAGTGACTAGTTCGTAAACTTTTATATGTCGATTCAGAATAACCCTCTATTTTATCGTATATTTAACACAGACAGATCAAAAAAGAAGAAAATCTTAGAAGCGTTACTTGTCCAGAATATGATCTAGATAGTGACGTATACCCGTGATACTTTATATATGCTTTGTCAGGTTTTAGCTCGGACATCAGATCAAGGCATAACAGCAGGTCTAACAACGATTAACGATTAACGATTAACGATGCTAATCGTTTTACCGTCGCATTAACGAAGGTACATTAATATTTTATTGGTTACTCCATTTTCGAATGTTATGACAAAGTAGTGCCTTTTTTCATAAAAAAACCGAGCTAAAGCCCCTCGATCAAGGAAACTTCTAACAATTAACGGTTGTTATAAAATTTCGACTTAGAATAACTATTTAGGGATTAAAGTCTTTATTTTAATTCGACCTTTGGGGACAACTGAGTAAATCATCTTTTGCGTTGCAATACTCAAAAAGTGAAAAACAATAAAGGGTTAAATTCTTTTTTAACCCTACCGAAGGGAGCATTGCGCTTTGAACATGAATCGTTCAGGTGTCCTGAAACGAAGATCTTCAGGTGTTGGGTATATAATCATTCAATGTACTTACCTTAACCAGTCAATTTGTATGTGATTTAACGGTTCAAGCATTCTTACAATTAAAATCAACAAGTTAAATTATGCAGAATGGCGGACTTTAATTTCATTAAATAATGAAATCACATTGACAATACAATGCGGTAGTATAGTTTTCCATTCAAATTTTATAATATAACTTTAATTCATTAATATCTCTTGTATAACAATCATATTAAAGCACTTTATTGTTCATTATTAATATTTACGCCGACAAAACGAGATCGTGCAATCTTGGCAGTGTACTACGTCATAAAACTGGCGGATAAACTAACCTCTGCTTATCAAATTATGAAAGCCACCTATCGATAGAACTGTCAGTTAATGACAATTAAGCCGATTAAAGCGTTACCTAAACCAATTGATAGAATTTACGGATGATATGGATCCGTCAGAGTTCAGTTTAACTAGAACATCTTGTAAAATTCTAAACGTTGATAATGTTCCTCAGTACAATCTTTCCATGATGGAGTTGAGCCGTCTATAACTTCACTGCAAGTCAATACTGTATATCCAAGGTGGGTGGCGCCATTTCTACCAGTGTCAGTTTGGACCCATTTTGGACCTATTGTCATGTGCATCACAGTGTTGTCATTTTTTCCTATAACAACAATTTGGCTAATCTTTAGTTGTTTTAATTCTTCAGCCAGATTGGTGTCTTGGAACGCATTAGGATGAGATATTCTTAAGGTTTTATGAAATCCACAGGAACTTTGATTAACTGTTTCATTTGCTGCGTTTTGACTTCCCGATTGAAATCTAATTGTCCAGATAGGAACGTGATTTAATTGCATAAATGTCAAAATGTTTTGTTGACATAATGAAACATAAGAAGTTGCCATTCTTTCCTCTAATGTGTTTGATATAGTGTTTCCTTCTATGTTTTCAATGATGAACAATGCCATTTTAATCCCGCAAGATATACGTTGTTGAACAGAAACCATTAACCTACCTAAAATGAGCACAAGGTGTTTCCTTTTTTAATTTAGATGAAACTGACAAGGATGCGAACGATCACATTATACCCCAGAAGTTTGCTTTCAGGGAGTGATTTTATGGGATTAAGGATAACAATTAAATGTTGCCATATTATGCCGCTACATGTTTTAATATTAGGCCGTTTCATGCTGTGATATTAAGCTGCTCCTATATTTTTAATAGTAAAGTAAAGTGTTTTAAATAACAAAGCTAACCTAAAGGGTTTGTCTTTTCGGGTTATGTCGTCAATATAAGACCCCAAGAAATCTAAACAATAAATTTAACAACCTTATTCCTATTTGAGATAATATATTCAAAAATATAAAAATCGAAATGAACAAAAAAAGCAACTTATTCAGCGAAATTTAAAAGTCGACTTGTGCTATAGCTATTTGAAAATGAAAAAACAATTTTTGAAATTGCAAGTGAGAATAATATGACATCCAAGAGCCTACAAATTATAAAATATTTTTTGCGAATGCTATTATAGTAATGGAGCCGACTAAAGCTTTTAAAGAATACACGCATGAGCTTATCTAATAAATAACAATCAATTGAGCCTAAGCTCAAAAACCTTACCGCGCCGCTGCAATGTTAGCTATTGAATTTAGACCCATCTGACGTTAAAATGCTTTGTCAGGCTTAGCCTAGATGATCAGAACAAGGCACAAGATTAGGCAATTATTATTCACTTTTAGATTATTGTAACGCAGTCTTGGTTTTCGATCTTGAGCCCCGCAAGACAACGAGTAACAACCTGCGTTGTCATAAAACTCCATGTAAAATAACCACTTAGTAATTAAAGTCTTTATTTTAATTCGACCTTTGGTGATTAACGTAGTTAATCATCGATAGGGCAATTTTATGCCTAGCACCTTGGTGTTATTTCCATTGCTGAATTTGCACTTTTACGTTACATGGGTATAAACCGAAGTTCTTTTTCTTACACTGAAAAAGTGAATCTAAAAAGAGAAGATATGAAAAAATAAATATCTAATGTTTTTGAAACACTACCCATTTATAGCGATAAAAAATAACATCAACAACTACTTGAAAATAGTTTAGGTGTTTGCCTGAACAGTGTCGAAACATATATAAAGGAGTTTGGTTTAAAGGCTATTTTGAGCCGTGAAACAAGTCTCATTGACGTGGCCAAACAAAAGAGCACAAGATATCAAATACGATGGACTGTGCATTGGTTATGAATGTATTAGATCCAGCATTAAGTACATTCGGGACACCTGAAATATTCAATACTAATCAAAGTAACCAATAGACAAGCGAGGTGTATTCTCAAAGGCTAAAAAAGAGTGATATCATAATTTCAATAGACGGAAAGGATCAAGCTAAGGATAACTTGTGTGTTGAAATATTTTTGCGAAGTTCAAAATGTGAACGCATTGATCTAGGTGAATATAAGTCAATTAAAGATCTGCAAGAAGACGCAGAGGATCACATTAAATTTTATAATGATGAACGGTTTCACGAAGCATTAAAATATAGAAAACCAATAAACGTTTATCGTGCCTGAATTAAGGCTAACTGAGCTTTATCAAAAAAGTCTTAAGATTAAAATAAGACATGTTAAATAGTTGTCTTGCCTCATTGTATAGGTATGCATTTCGCCATCAACAGATGTACAATACCACAGTTCATATGTACTACAAACCGTGTTCTAATGTGATTACCTTTATCAATTCAGGTAAAGCGTGTTGCTCAACTGGTAATGATCGAGGGGTTCGCTACCAAGATAATAACTCACCATTGCTATGCCAAAATGAGCCCGTATTATCAATATTCAATTCATCCATTCTAGTCATTAAACCCGAAACAGATTCATCAGTATCAATTAAACCACTATGTCCCGTCATATCCGTACGAACCCAACCTGGATGCAACAATCCCACCGCAATACCGTTTGGTTTTAAATCAATTGATAGTGATTTACCTGCAGCATTAACCGCTGCTTTTGACATGCGATAACCATAACTACCACCCGAATCATTATCAGCAACGGATCCCATTCGACTGGTAATAATACCGACCTTACTACCTTTTGATAAATTCCCACGCAAAGCTTTTGTCGTTAATAATGGCCCTAAACTATTAACCTCATACATACGTTTGCAACTGGCAATCGTTCGTTCAGTAAATTCATCCATAGAAATATCATCTGCAACGCCAGCATTATTAATCAGCCAATCAATTTTCCTTCCTGATAAAATAGTAGCTAAATTGGCAAGGCTTTGAAAATCACTCACATCAACATCCTCAATCAACTCAACACCGAGAAGATCTAATGCTGGAGAGCTTTGCCTACACGTCGCAATCACAAAATAACCACGCCGTTTTAAATGCGTACAAAATTCTAAACCTATACCACGGTTACTACCTGTTATTAATACTGTTTTGCTCATCTTGATCTCCTTTTATAATATTCATGGTTGCTAATGAAGGTAATAATACAACACCGACCTCGGTGACAATTGCATCTATCAATCTTGCGGGAGTGAAATCAAATGAAGGGTTAATTGCCGTTATGCCTTGTGCCGCGATGAGCACCATTGATCTTTATCACATCTGCTGCTAATCGCTGCTTAATAGGTATGTCACCACAATCACGTCACGGCCAATCAAGCTTTAAAGTCAAGAAAACAACCATTATTTTCACATGATGATATATACAAATATTATTTCACTTTTCAGAAATCTCTTTTCTGCGCTAATATCCAGTTTAATCGAGAATTAAGTGTATGTTCCTTCTTTGTCACTATCTTGCTTGATTTTCGCAAAAAAGTAAATAATGTAATCTTCCTTTATGGTGTTGTATTGATCCTATACTCATCTTAAAGATTGTTTATCTTCATTGTACCAACGATATTCAATAGCGTACGACCACCTGTTGTTTTTATGGCTTGCAGACAACTACTTTAAGGCAATAATACATTGTTTTGTTGCTTGGGCTAAACCGCATCCAATAATAAAAGTGGACCTTCGCAAGTGGCGTTGGCAATTAAGTATCAATAACTCTTATTATTTATGCTCCATGTGTTTATACCCATCACACCTGAAGATGGGTATATACCTCAAGAGTCTTTGTTGGCATGCCGTTCCGTTAAAATCTTCTATTTCATTAACTTTTGCGGTTAATTTTTCTAATGGCATGGCTTCTTTAGTTTCATCAATGACAAAATAGACTATTTTTGCTAGGTTCGTCATATGTCTTTGTAGCATTAGAAAAAAATCACGACCTTTGTGCAACATATTTTTTTTTATAATAATTTCTATTCTAATTAAAATATAGAAGATTTTGATAAAACACCAATCAGTTTTAAATTAGAATTAAAAAGTTGATTTTTGTATCATTTGACCAATAAATGGCTTATAATAAATATTGTTTCAATACTGCCTAATTGTTTTTCTGTTTTTAAGGGGGCTTACACCACTCCAGTTTCATGCCAACACCTGTTCACGCCCAACAATAAAGAGCCGTATTTAATATAAAAATACTATTATGCCAATTTTTTTCGTAAGTATTAATAATTTAGTTTTTAATATATAAGGTTATTTCTGTCACGTATTTGCTATAGCCTTCCTTATCAATTAGCATTTTATTATTGATCACAGGAGGATAAAATGAAATCTATACTATCCAAGAAACCTCGCATTGTTCACTGGTTAATCTCGAAGGTAACTAATAAAAAGGTTAAATTTGGTAATTCGCCACTCCTGTATGACGATGCTTCGGTTGAAATTAAACAAAATAGACTGATTGATAAAGCGAAAGAGAAACGTCTGGCGTCTAAACATAACACACATGAAAAATCGTCTATGATATTTTTAATGTATAGGAGTGTGCACGGACCAGACGAAGTGAATACATTTTCAGAGTCTGAAAAATATCGATTACAATTATCTATGGAAGATCTTATTATTTATTCACTACGAGCATTAGATGCCTGCGTTATTGGGAAGGGCGATTTGGACGGCTTTCTTGATGAAGATGAAAATCAAGAGAGAGTGCGCTTAGCGTTCGGAGTAACGCCTATGAATCGTTATGATAAATCCACTGGCGAAGATAGTTATAGTATAATAAAGCAAGGGTTAAAAAAAATGCATTTCATATTGACTGATAAAGAAGAACTCTTAATATTTTGCGATATGCGCGCCAAGACTAATGAGGATAAAGTTCTTGACGCAAGACCTATGAAGGACGTTGGTGGCGGAGCTGTTTTACGTGACTGCTATGATCCCTCAGGATATACTGTATATGTTAATTCCGAAATGTTGATCCCTGCTCGAGTGGGTAAAAATCGTGCTTTTGAAATTTATGCTGCATTGGCGTGGCAAATACTAGACACGTCACTGAGATCTCATGAGCCATATTGTATTCCGACTAAGGGAGATCACGCCTCAAATTATGCTAAACTTTCCAGCGCTGAATTAGCTCGTCATGATAGTTTAGAAGCGCTTTCAAATGCGTACTGTTGGGCTTCCTTTGTTTTTAGTTATGTGTCATATCGTTGAAATAATAGTGCTTACAATATAAGTTATAAATAATTATTAACCCCATCAATTTATGAATACATTTTTCTTTATACGCGTTCCCTATCAAAATGCTTTGCTTACTTGTCAGCTCAGACACTGAGGCAAAACGCAGTTTGATAACAACTTAGCGATTATCTGCGCGATAGTTTCCTGTAGTTTATGTTAAAAAATATTTTATCTTTAATTGTTAGCCCTTATCAAATATTGCCAAGCTGTCCTTTCATTAAGTCATTGCATTAATTAATTCAACACCTTCTCCAAAATGAAAGTTCACCTATTTTGACAAGTTTTTAGCCTGTAAGCTGATTATTTAATTAGAACGGATAACTATATTTTTAGCTTAAATAAAATTGGCGAAGGCATTATTAATTGCCTGCATTTAAATAAAAAAATACATTTAAACTTTAATAATTTCGAGTTGACGCCCTAGCGGGCTGGTTTTGAGGCAAACATAATAAAAGTAGACAAGTATCGATTGAATGAGTTAGATCAAAAAATTCCCGCCTTCCAAAGGTTTACCTCAACGCTTGCTAAATTTAGCCCCTCGGTTCCAAACGGATATATACTCATGTTACGTGAAGGTGCAATGTCCGCCATTAGCTAAAATGTCAGGTAGCGGCACAACATGTCACCTATCAACAATTAGCTTCGATTATCATTGTTCACTAGAATTAACCAAAAGATTTTAATTATTTTATGGTTACTCCCTTTTCAATTGCAGAGCGCAAAGCTGACTTGTTTTCAGAATAAAGAGAGTTCGCGAAGCACTGGCAAGGCAACTTGTACCAATCAACGTCGTGATAAAATTTCGATTTAAAACGACTCGTTAAAATTAAGGTCTCTATTTTAATTCCCCCGTCAGGTGATCAACGTTGTTAATCATCGTGAGGGAAATTTTATTCCTCATGTCTTGGAACAATTTTCCGATCTGACGTTGAATTTTTACGTCACATGGGTTTATTATTAGTTTTGACTCACACCGTAAAATAACTGCGCTACCGCAAAAGTTATTTATCAAGCTAAAAGTGCTTGCTAACTAAATTACAACCTCTTGTGAAAACACATAACAAAGCAAAAAAAACATCGACAAGATCTCACTTTTAAGATATAAAAAATTTAAGGGTTTGATTAAGTAAAAATTAGATTAATATAAGAAAGATTATTTAGACAATATTTTGTTAGTAATATCTAAAATATTTATTAAATTTAAAATACATGCAATAGGGATCACACATGAAAAAAACACTGGTAGCTACAGCTGTCACGACTCTACTTTTATCTGCTTCATTATCAGCAAATCAACTTTATGTTGATGAGGTTAATTCATTCTCTCTTGGAGGTTATGTTGATTTAGGACTCAAAGGATCCGATGAAGGTCAAACACAAGTCGCATCTGATGATCCTGTCCTTAATATCAAGGCAACACATGCTTTAGGAAATGGATTTACAGCAGACACAACAGCCGAGTGGAGAATAAATTATTTAGACGGTGGAACAGATGCGTTCACGACCCGTCTTGGCTTTGTTGGCATAACACATTCTAAATATGGCAGGGCAGTTTACGGGACACAATATTCTCCATACAGTGATGTTGCATTGGTTGCTGATGTGCCAATAGTATGGGGCAATGATTTTGCTAAAATGAATCAAGGAAATCTGGGCACTGCGCGTGCTGATAGAATGATAAGCTATCGCTACGCCGCTAGATTTAGCAGGGATTTCAGTCTAAAACTTGGTTTAGGTTGGCAAGGAAAGCAGGATGAGCTAG
>JAGLDN010000237.1 GCA_023145575.1 Psychromonas sp. | reverse complement strand
GGCGTTATTCGTATCGTACTCAAGCGGCATTAACTGCAAGATTTAATGGTAAAAAATCAAGACGTGGAAGATCTAGCCCTATAACAGCAGGGGTGGCTTATTCTACGGGAAGTGCTGATCTTATTGATAAAGATAGCAATCGCCAAAATAGCAAAACGGCTCAGTCAATAATCTTTTCTGTTAAATATGGGAAGTACGGAAAAGGTATTTATGCTGCGGTTGTTTATGCAATGAATAACTACATGAATACCACAATGAATGATGAATTCTTAGCCACCAGTCCGTTTAATTACGCCGTAGCAAAATCGAATGCGATTGAGGCTGTGGGTGCTTATGAATTGAAAGATAACCTAAACCTTGCCTTACATTATGAATCTGTTAAAAATAAAGATTGGGGTAAGAACATATATAGTAACGTATCGGTGCAAGCGGAATACACACTCATGCCAGGATTTATTGGTTTCACAGGATATAAAGCCGATCTTGGAGGTTACACTATCAATCCGACGAAAAATAATGATGTAGAAAAGAAAAGTAAAGATAATATGTGGATGATTGGATCACGCGTATATTTCTAATTTGACATAGCGCTTAAAAAACCTCGCGATTGCGGGGTTTTTTTGTTCTAGGCTGTTTGTCTCGCTTATTTTTAGTGAAAATTGCTGTCATCTCGCACACAAAAAATAGCGCTAAGGTTTTTACGAGCAAAACGCTGGGTTTTGGTATTTGAGTTTATACTTCCATGTCACTTCAAAAAAACGCCTGTAAAGTAACACTTATCAATCAAAAAGTTATAAGACACCGACAGTTAACTTACTATGCTTCAATTTGAAGCCCCCATGTTTGGAAAAATTTACCAATCTGACATTTCATGTTTCTGACACTTGGGTTTATACCCATCAAAAAACCAAGTCACCTCCAACCTCTCGCCTCCTACACATCACCTCTAACCTCTCACCTCTCAATTGCTTAACGAAAATATAATAAGTTATTGAATCTAGTGACTAGGTGAATTATTGTTATGAACACATAAAAAACTAATCATGAGTGATTATTCAGCTTGCTAAGCATTTTAATAAACGTTACATCAATCATAATCGATATAAAAATCTGTTAATAGGCTGGCAATTTTTCACTTAATGAACAAGGTAAAAGGCAATGATAAATAAACCGATGTTTATTAAAAAAATAAAAATTATACTTATGCTCTGCTTAGGAGCAATGCTTGTTGGGTGTGTTTCTACAACATCAAAAGAAATGACCGCTAATTTTGGAAGTGCGGCAAAAGCGCTTTCTTTACAAACAGAATCAACACTAAAAAGTGTGAGAGTGTCTGATGCTAATTTTCTTGTCTCATCAGCATTAAATGATAAAAATTCAGTGCTAGAACTCCCTGCCGTATCAACAGAAGATATCGGGTTGAGGTTGGCATTATTGAGTGAAATTTATAAATACTCAAATGCTTTATCGGTTATGTCTGGTAGTAATGAGCTAGATGAAATTGATAAAGCCAGTCGTAATTTATATAGTGCATTAGGCTCGTTAAACCAAACAATTCAAAAAGTAACTAAGCACCCCAAACCAGTTTTAAACGATAAAGCGCTAAGGTTGATTGCCGTTTCAGTGAATATAACAGGAAGGTTGTTTTTTGAAAGAGCGCGATTAAAGGCACTAAAAGTTACAGTTATAAAGGCTGATCCAGTCATAAGCAAGGCAATTGATCTGTTATTAACAGAAATCAAAGAAGACGGTCCATGGAGCAATAGTTTACAACTTTCATTAGCGCAACAAGCAAAAAACTTTTATCGGGCAGCTAAAACCATGAAGAATGTAGACCAAAAAATAAAGCTATTGTCTAAAGCACAGCAACTCTATGATCAAGCAAATTTTCAAGAAAGCAAATTTGCTCAGCTCAATGCTTCATTAGAGGCATTAAAAGTGAGTCATTCCGCATTAAAAAATGCGTTAAAAAAAGATTCTGCTGAAAATGTTACTCATGCGTTAAATAGTTTATCTAAACTTGAAAGTAAAATTTCACGCATCTATGCATTCGAGGCTTCATTGACGACAAAGGCTGATGTTACTAAGGCTGGTACAGGTACTGCTATATAAAAGCGTACCTTAGAATAATTAATGTTAAATTTATTATAAATTAAGGATCATAAACTTATGATATCAAACGAGAATGAACAAATCCTCAAAGACGGGATTAAACAACTAAATTCATTTTTAGACTCGCCTACTTACATGCAAATGATAGATAATGTAAATACCCCCCCAGCAACCCAAAAAATATTGAACGATTGTTGGGCTCAGCGCGATAAACTTAGCCGCAACTTGTTAAAGCTCTATGCTATTGATATAAAGGATAACGATAGCAAATTTCAGTCGCTCATTGATCAAATGAAAGCCGTTAACGATCAATCTGCTGTGGCCGTTCAGGGATTAACAAAAGTATCTTCAATAACTAAATCAGCAGTTTCTCTGGCAAAATTACTTGATGAAGCCGTGAAAATTGTCGAGTTTTTCATAGTTTGACAAAGCAACTTCATTTATGAACACGCTATTTAAATAAGCTGATAACGCAGCCTTGTGAGGTTTTAGTTCAAACGTTTAACCTACGCCATCCATCTTTATCGATTATTGCAGCGTTAATTTTTAGTTAAATTCAGCATGCAATGCAAATAAGTGTCAGCGTCCATATATACCCATGTGTCGTAAAATTTCTTTATCGAACAGCAGAGCAAAGCGTAACAGCAGGTCTATTAACGATTAGCATTAACGA
>JAGLDN010000236.1 GCA_023145575.1 Psychromonas sp. | reverse complement strand
GCTGGGACAACGCTGTTCAGGAGCGCTTTTTTAGAAGCTTAAAAAGAGAATATCTAAATGGTTTGAGCTTCATCAATCATGATGCTGTAATTCACGCAAAAGTGTTCTATATCCGCTATTATAATAATAAACGACCTCATTCATCACTTGGTTATAATACGCCAGCTCAAACAAGAAGAGATTTTGAAAATGTGGCTTAGAAACAATCCAAAAAAACTTGACCATTATAAAGCATCTTAAAATGAAATTGGAAATATTCAATTATTCTTGGCTGTTTTGCTTATTATGCAACGGTGTATTTTACTCTTCTTTTTTTGATGAGTTTATCAGCTCAACTGGCTCACTTTCTTTTGCTTTTCCTTGCATCATTGTGATTTCAACACGACGATTGCGACTACGCTCAGTGCGTGTTTTATTGGTTGTTAATGGTTTGCTATTGGCATACCCCATGACGATTAGACCTTTTTCTCTGACTCCTTTAACGATAAGCATTTCGTGTGCAACCGATACAGCACGTTGTGCAGATAAATCCCAATTTGATCGATATAGCTCTGATTGAATAGGCTCGTTATCAGTATGACCTGAGATTGATATCACCCCTGGTATATCAACAAGAATATTCGCTATTTTTTGTACGATAGGCCTAAAGTTAGGTTGTAAAAAAGCAGATCCAGGCGGAAATACGCCCTTTTCTCGCACACGAACGATCAATTGCTGTCCAAGAGCTTCAACTTCAACACTGCCATCTTCAATTTCTTTTTGTAACAGTTTTGCAATTTTTTTAGCTGTACCTTGTTCTCCAGATATACCCGCTACAGGGTCATAGACCTCTAATTTTGTTTTTGAAGATTCTCGATCTTGTTTTTCCGCTGGGGCTTCTTCTTGTTGTCCTTCCTGCTCGAGATCAATGCGTGCTTTCGCTAATTCAGACATGCCATTGTCTCCCCCTGCTGTATCAGATTCACCTGATTTTAAATCTAATTCTGCTTTGGTCATTTCAATCGTTTTTTGATGTATTACCTCAATCGGTGTGGGTTCAGGTTTACCTGGTCTAAATTCTTGAGCAATTACAGAAGTACCTTTAGGAATATCTTTAACCTTAAGCTTTGATTGAACACCAAAAGCATTTTTCATCGAACCTGCTATTTGTTTAAATTTGAGAACGTCCATTTCTGAGAATGATAACAATAGTACAAAGAAGCACATTAAAAGTGACATTAAGTCAGCAAATGTTCCCATCCAAGCTGGCAGCCCTTCTGGCGGGCAATTGCATTCTTCTTTAGGCATTGTTAGTTTGTCTCTTCATCAGTGGTTTCAATTTTACGTTTAGATTCTGGGAGGTAGTTTCTCAATGCACTTTCAATAACGCGGGGATTTTGTCCATCTTGGATGCCAAGTATCCCATCTAAAACTAGAGTTTTTAACATTGATTCTTCTGCGGCGCGAAGTTTTAATTTATCTGAAACGGGTAATGCCATCATATTTGCAACAATTGCACCATAAAGTGTTGTTAACAATGCAACTGCCATTGCAGGACCGATTGATTTAGGATCGTCCATATTTGATAGCATTGCAACCAGTCCAACGAGCGTACCTATCATGCCCATCGCTGGGGCAACATCGCCTATTTGTTTAAAAATATCCGCGCCTAGTTCATGCCGTTTTGCGGTTAAATAAATATCATTTTCAAGTGTTATTTTAACAACATCTGCATCATGCCCATCAACGAGCATATCTACCCCTTTTTGCATAAATGGATTTGAGATTTGAGCTTCTTCTAATGCTAAAAAACCTCCTTTGCGTGCGGCATCAGACATTTCAACCACTTTTTCTATTAACTCTTCAGGTACCGTTGTTTTAAATAGGAAAGCCTTCATTGCAATTTTAAATGCCCCAATAAATTGTGATAACGTATATTTCATCATTACAACAAAAGCTGTGCCGCCAAATACGATAAGTACTGAAACGAGATCCATAAACATATCAATTGTGCCACCAAGTAACATTGCCATAATGACAAAGCCAAACGCACCAAGAATTCCGACTAGGGTTGCTAAATCCACAACATATTCCTCATTTAAAAAATAATTAATTTGTTATATAATGACGGTAAATCGTCATCCAATATTATATAAATTACAATAAGTTTATTATCAAATGCTAGATAAAGTAACTCAATATAGTTTGTATTTTATCTTTTGATTATAGCTAGTAATAAATATATTGTTTAATATTCAAGCAAAAAAAAATAAAAATGATAAAAATAAACAATTAAAAAATCTATTGTTTATTGTCGATTGTTAGGCAAGGAAAATGCGATGGAGAATAATTTGATAAAAATGAACGTTTTCATTTTCTAGATAAATTTTATACCCGTGATCTTTGATAATGAATCGCATTTAGCAAAAAAAACTTGAAATTATTTTAAAAAAGATCATCATTAGACTATGCAAATAACTTTATCATACCTAGAAAAAATAAGACTTGAATCGAGGCACAAAATGTCTCGTAATAAGTCTGAGTGTGACCGATTAAAAGCCATTTTACTTTCCGGTGAAGGTTGGTCTGAGGAAATGATTGCTCATGCACTACGAAAGCATAAAAGTAGTATTCCTAGACACATTAAAGAGTATGCATCAACTCAAAAAACAACTTCAAATAGTGGTGGTTCAGAAAGCTTTCTGACTAAAGAAGAAGCTGCCTTAGTCGTTAATCACTTAAGCAAAACCACTTACTTCAATATGAATGATATTCAAGAGTACATAAAGACTACATTTTTGATTAAATATTCAATTCCAGGCTTACAAAAATGGCTTCATCGCAACAAGTTTAGCTATAAGCAGCTCAAAGGTGTACCCCACAAATACTCCCAAGAAAAACAAGATGTTTTCGTTGAAGAATATAATGAAATAAAGGCAACGGTAGGTAGCGATGAGCCTATATTATTCATGGATGCTACGCATCCAACACAAGCAACTAAAGTATGCTGTGGTTGGATCCATACTGGTACAGATAAACCAATAGAAACAACAGGAAGTAGAACGAGATGAAACATTGTCGGTGCGATAAGGTTAAGTCATATTGAAGACGCAATTATTGAGCAATCTGCAACGGTTAATGGTGAATCAATTATTGATTTTTTTAGTTGATAAGAGAACAATATAAGTCAGATAAAGCTATTCACTTAATACTTGACGGCGCTGGATATCATCGTAGTGCAGTCGTTAAAGAAGAGGCGAAAAACCTCAATATTATATTACATTATTTACCACCTTACAGCCCCAATTTAAACCCTATTGAGCGCCTTTGGAAAGTAATAAATGAATACGCGAGAAATAATAAATATTTTTCAACAGCAAAAGAATTCTGGCGAAGCATCGATGAGTTTTTTGATAGTACATTACCACAAATTTGGCATGCTTTAGATGATAGGATCAACGATAACTTCCAAACCTTCGATTTCGCCTAAATTGAAGCATTTTGACGGATGATAGGTATATGCCCAGCATCTGTGCACAATTTGCCTATCTGATAAAGGCGGTTGAGGTGACTTTGGTATAATAAAAATTGAGTAGGAGTTGGAATTCCGTTTAACTATTTTCACTGAGGAAGGAATAAATACGTTCTCAGTTGCGTTATATGTTTTTATGATAATTTTACTTTCTCTAGCGTTATACAATAATTACTTAAACTCATTACATTAACTTATTCACTTGAATTGCTTATTTTATGGGCCTTATTTTGTACAAGTTTCTTTCAGTATTGGTGCGCGAACTCGTTTTATAATGAAAAAATTGTAGCCTTGTGTTGTAATAATCGAAAAGGAACAAGCATTCTTATGTTGCGCCTTATTCTGATTATCAAGTTCGTGCCAAATGTCGCGGCTTGAGGTAACATGAGTTTATTAAACAAAAGGAAAATATCATGGCTTTAAAGAAACAAGAAAATATGCTTTATGAAGACGCAATTGAAGAGTTGGAAACAATTATATCAATGCTTGAAAATGGTAACTTATCGCTTAATGATGCTCTCAAACACTTTGAGCGAGGGATTTACCTTTCACGAAGCAGTCATGAAAAGTTACAAACTGCTCAACAACAAGTGAATATTTTGATGCAAAAATGTAGCAGTGTGGCATTACAAGAATTTAATCAATAAGATCCATTATGCTTCTATTTAATAAGAAAATTGAATTCTATCAACAACGTGTTAACCACCATTTATCACATTTCATTAATGATAAATTAATACCTTGCCATTTGCTTAATGATGCAATGTCGTATGGCGCGTTGCTCGGTGGAAAGCGTATACGTCCTTTTCTAGTTTATGCTGTTGGTGAAATGCTGGGTAGCAAATTAGAAACTCTTGATCCGCTTGCTGCGAGTGTTGAATCGATTCACGCATATTCATTGATCCATGATGATTTGCCTGCAATGGACAATGATGATCTTCGCCGTGGGCAGCAAACCTGTCATGTTAAATTTAATGAGGAGATCGCCATTTTAGCCGGTGATGCATTGCAAAGTCTGGCATTTGATATTTTATCAACGCCAATTAAGGGGATCGCTTTGTCGACACAATTAAAAATGCTTAATTGTTTAGCAAAAGCAGCAGGGGATCAGGGAATGTGTGCTGGGCAATCACTTGATCTATTAGCAGAAAATAAACAAATAGAACTTAGCGATCTTGAAAATATTCATCATTTAAAAACAGGGGCGTTGATCCAAGTTTCTGTTCAATTAGGGGCGCTTAGTAAAGATGATTTAAGAACACAAGATCAACAATTATTAGATATCTTTGCAAAAAACATTGGCCTAGCATTTCAAGTACAAGATGATATTTTAAATGTTATCAGTGATACAAAAACGCTTGGTAAACCGCAGGGATCAGATATTGCACTGAACAAGTCAACTTATCCCGCTTTGTTAGGTATGACGCAAGCAAAAGAAAAGTCGAAAATGCTTTATCAAAACGCATTGCACGCTTTGTCACAATTACCCTATAATACGGACTTATTACAGCAATTTTCGCAATATGTCGTTAAGCGAGTGTTTTAATATGTCTTTAGATCCAAACAATTACTCTCTGCTGTTATCGGTCAACTACCCAGAAGATCTTCGTTTACTTCAAAAACATCAACTTCCTAAATTTTGTGATGAATTACGTCGTTACCTATTAAATACAGTTAGTCAAAGTAGTGGTCATTTTGCATCTGGTCTTGGTGTTGTTGAATTAACCGTTGCCCTGCATTACGTTTATAACACACCCTTTGATCACCTTATTTTCGATGTTGGCCATCAAGCCTATCCGCATAAAATTCTCACTGGCCGTCGTGATAAAATGCATAGTATTCGCAAATTTAAAGGGTTGCATCCCTTTCCTTGGAAGGAGGAAAGTAAATACGATGTATTAAGTGTGGGTCATTCCTCAACATCAATTAGTGCAGCATTAGGTCTTGCCATTGCTGCGGATAAAGAGAAAAAAAATCGTAAGGTTGTGGCAGTGATAGGAGATGGTGCAATGACTGCGGGCATGGCGTTCGAAGCATTAAATCATGCAGGCGCAATTAACAATGACATGTTGGTCATTTTAAATGACAATGATATGTCAATTTCTGAAAATGTTGGTGCGCTTAATAATCATTTATCAAAAATACTTTCTGGAGAAATATATACACAGTTTAGGGAAAGTAGCAAGAAAATACTGTCTAACATTCCTCCCATTAAAGAGTTTGCAAAAAAAACAGAAGAATATTTAAAAGGGATGGTCTCGTCTGCCGCTATTTTTGAAGAATTTGGCTTTAATTATATTGGCCCGATGGATGGACATAATGTCATCGATCTGATTGATACGCTATATAATATGCGTAATCACGGTGGTCCACAATTGCTACACATAATGACTAAAAAAGGGAAAGGCTATAAGCAAGCTGAGCTTGATCCTATCGGTTATCATGCAGTGCCTAAGTTTACACCAAATGAAGCTTTGCCGACCAACTTATGCAAAACGCCAACATTTTCACAACATTTTGGTCAGTGGTTAAATGACATGGCAGATATTGATCCTAAACTCACTGCTATTACACCTGCAATGCGTGAAGGATCAGGTATGGTTGAGTTTTCAAAACGGCATCCGGATAAATATTATGATGTCGGCATTGCTGAACAACATGCCGTTACGCTTGCCGCTGGTATGTCAATTGCTGGCCTCCATCCGATTGTTGCTATTTATTCTAGTTTTTTACAGCGCGGTTATGATCAGTTTATTCATGATGTTGCCATTCAAAACATAGGTGTTTTATTTGCAATTGATCGTGCAGGGATTGTTGGGGCTGATGGGCCAACTCATCAAGGTGCTTTTGATCTATGTTTTTTACGTTGTGTACCAAATTTAACGCTGATGACGCCTTCAAATGAACAAGAATGTCGTCACATGCTCTATACAGGTCATTTACTCAATAGTCCAGCAGCAGTTCGTTATCCGCGTGGCATAGGTATAGGGCAAGTAATAGGCGACACAATGAATGAACTTGATATCGGTAAAGCAAATGTTGTATTAAAAGGTAAAAAGTGTGCAATACTTTGTTTTGGCACTTTATTACAGGCCGCACTGCCGGTTGCAACACAGCTCGGTGCCACTCTTGTTGATATGCGTTTTGTTAAACCGCTTGATAAAATACTCCTTGATGAGTTAGCAAAAACACACCAACAATTTGTTACCATTGAGGATAATAGTATTGCAGGCGGTGCAGGATCGGCAGTCAACGAATACTTTATGTCTCAAAAATATCTACTTCCAATTTTAAATTTAGGTTTACCTGACGAATTTATAGAGCAGGGAACACAAGAAGAGATTTATAAATTATTAAAGCTTGATAGCGTTGGGATTGAAGTGAAAATCAAGGCTTATTTTAATAGTTAACGCCTATTTGTGTTATTTCTAAAACAATGTCTATGCCTACGTTACTTCATATTTCAATAAATAGTTTTTCTATTTTACTGCTGAAAATAACTTATTTCCGTGTTGTAAGTTTAGTAAAAAACAGAAGTTTACTGTAACTTACGCCTTGAATTAAGCTGTTCTTCTTGCGTGAAATTTAGAGTACATACTTAATGTAATTAGTCTGAATATTTATTTTCTGGGTGTACTGTCACTAGGGGCTGTTGATCTTTGTT
>JAGLDN010000235.1 GCA_023145575.1 Psychromonas sp. | reverse complement strand
TGCGTTATAACATTCAAAAATGGAATAATTAATAAATCATTAATATACTTTCGTTAATGTGACGGCTAAACAATTAGCATCGATAATCGTTGATAGTTCTACTGTTATGCCTTGCTCTGATGCTCGAGCTAAAGCCTGACAAAGCACTTTGAAGTAACACGGGTATATAAGCAGCTCAAAGGTGTACCCCACAAATACTCGCAAGAAAAACAAGATGTTTTCGTTGAAGAATAATGAAATAAAGCCAACGCTGGTAGCGATGAGCCTATATTATTCATGGATGATACGCATCCAACACAAGTAACTAAAGTAAGCTGTGGTTGGATCCATACTGGTACAGATAAACCAATAGAAACAACAGGAAGTAGAACGAGATGAAACATTGTCGGTGCGATAAGGTTAAGTCATATTGAAGACGCAATTACTGAGCAATATGCAACAGTTAATGGTGAATCAATTATTGATTTTTTTAGTTGATAAGAGAACAATATAAGTTAGATAAAGCTATTCACTTAATACTTGACGGCGCAGGATATCATCGTAGTGCAGTCGTTAAAGAAGAGGCGAAAAACCTCAATATTATATTAGATTATTTACCACCTTACAGCCTCAATTTAAACCCTATTGAGCGCCTTTGGAAGGTAATGAATGAATACGCGAGAAATAATAAATATTTTTAAACAGCAAAAGAATTCTGGCGAAGCATCGATGAGTTTTTTTGATAGTACATTACCACAAATTGGGCATGCTTTAGATGGTCGGATCAACGATAACTTCCAAACCTTCGATTTCGCCTAAATTGAAGCATTTTGACGGATGATGGGTATTTAATGACGTGAAGTATGATATAATAGGTTAATTATCGATACTGTATTAGCTCCGAATTAACTCCGAAAATTGTTTACAGGTTCAATGTTGTTGTTTGACCGATCATCTAAACTACCACTAACACTAATGACTTAATTATGCCACTAAACTTTACGCAGTAAAACAGAGCAACTACTTATTGTTAATGACATAACTATTGTTACGTTACAGGCTGATCTATGCATTCCCATAATGATCACAAATCTGGCATCATTCCAACAAAGGTAAAACATGGCAACAGAAGAAGAGATCCGTATAATGGAAATAAGAAAACACGCCGCCGAATGTACGCTTAGATTTTTTTCAGAGATAAGACCAGTTAAAAGTAATAACATTCCTTTCCATTGCCATTGTGAGGACCTTGACTTTGAAGAAAATAAAGCGCTTCTAGAAGATTTTAGGGATAATAATCCTAATTATCATATCTCGACGATGATGGAATATTCAACATTGTCAGGACTCGGAAATTGTGGAGAAAAGGCCGCTATCTGTTATTGCTCCTTATATTCTAATCCGACATTTATTTCTAATTCATCTGTATCTTTAGCTCAATTTATAGAATATGATCATGGGTGTGTCGTTGTAAGTGATCCCAAATTAAAAAGAGGTCGCCCATTAGAAATGAAGAATTTAGGTATAACGACAATGGTTGTGGATGGATGGACTGAAGATTGGTATTTTCCCAATTTAGATATGTATACCGCACTACTAAATAATTTAGCACACTTTCCATCGCCCTTTCAACTAGTGATGAGGCAAAGAGCTAAGTATGGTACGCTGGAGAGAGTGATGTGGCCAATACCATTATGAAGCAAATAAATCCGTAAGCATTCAAGTAATGATGCACTGCGTGACTTCAAATCGACTTTTTTCCATCGAGAGTCGCCTTGCGCAGGACAATCGAAAAGGGAGTAACCAATCAATAATTAACATTGTCCGTTAATTCGTTTGGCAAATGATTAGCGTGGCTAATCTTTGATAGGTGACAGTTACGCCTTAGTTCTGATCATCGAGTTAGCGTCCTGTAGGGCAAGCCAACTTGTACCAATCAACAAAGGTATAAAATTTTGATTTAGAACAACTAGTTAAGAATTAAAGTCTTTATTTTAATTCTCCCTCTCGATGATTAGCGTAGCTAATCATCGAGAGGACAATTTTATG
>JAGLDN010000234.1 GCA_023145575.1 Psychromonas sp. | reverse complement strand
TGACGTTGCATTTTTACGTCACATGGGTATATATTCGCATCAAAAGCCAAGTTCAGGGTAATTGCGAAGCATCATCGCAGCTACCAGTAATCCCAAGGCTGAGCTAAGAGGTTTGTTGCTAAATTTCTTTGTGCTTCCCATTGGATCTGATAAAAACGTGTCTGGATAGAAGGATCGTTCGCATCAAGTCCTGCATCTCGGAAGTACTTAACAATGAGCTCAAAAAATACTGCACTGCCCTTGGAATCTTTAAGTGCTTGATAGATCAGGTCGCATCGAAAGACTCCGAAGCTTTGCCGCGAACCTTCAAAAGGTAGAGGCTGGCGGTGTTCCATGTAAATTTTAGGTGGCTCTTCCCCCGTTGCTACACCCTGTATCTGATGTTTTGTCATCTCGGGAATGTCTTGGCGGAACGAGTAGTTCCCATGTATTTTTTGATACTCTCTTATTTTTTCGACTACCTGGTTGCTCACCGTGAGGCTTTCTATATATATAACGATGGTATCCGAGGTATTGCCCAATGTAATCTTTGTTGAACTAACTTCATCGAATTCATCAACGATTTTGAAAAGGACATAGGACATAACTTCGATGGCATGAAAAGGCTCTACGTTCAGGTAGACTCGATACTTGACATTTAAAGTGGATCTGGCTTTAAAATAGATAGTAATGGTTTTCATGAGGGTAATAAAATAATTTTCTATTGAAGTTACTCTTTCTGCGGCACCCTCGGTGAGTGCTAGTGCTAACTGAGGATTTGTGATAGGCATATAGTTTGTTAAATAGTTATTTCGTGCGCAGATCAAGGCGTCTAAAGACATGAATGTAAAAGCTTGTACTGCAACCCGGTTTCCCCATGCTTTTCCTAAAGAATTGATACGAAAAAGGTACAGGGAAAGATCCGTGTCGCTACTAAGTGTTAAAGGGTTGGGTTTGGTCAAAATAGCATATAAATTATATACATCTGACGGTTGTTTAATATTTAGTTTGTACATCCACACTTTATTGGCTAGTTTAAAAAGGGATCCTGATAGTGGGATAGTGCTAAGAGGCTGATCTCCTAGGCTATGTCGTCTTCGTTTTAATGGCATTTTAATTTTTTTTTAATTGATAATTTAATTGAATATTATACCAGTAAAATGAAGAGCATAAAATATTTAACCGCCAAGTGAATAATCGTTACACCGCGACTGCTAGCATATGTTTTTTCATCATTTCAAATTGTGTTATATATAATAACATCTTTCTTGACCTATTATTCAACTGAATTAAGTTGATTCTAACCGATTCATTACGGCTCAATTTAAACTCTGTTGATTTTTGTCGTAAAAGTCCATTGGAATTTTCGTTCAATCATCGCTGCCAAGCGCATTATGGATCAGAGAATAGTACTCGCATATAAGGGCTTTTGATACCTCTTTATGATAAGCAATTTCTTTATCTTTATCTGCTGTGATTGTTAAAGCGAAATACTTAAATGGTCTCAATAATTCAATCGTTGCATCGGTAACTGTTGTCGCTGATTAATCGAAAACTCGCTTAGTTACAGTGCAACGTGTTACCCGCTCAACTATTGTTAGCAAGGCCTCGCTATGCCCTTTGCCGATGACTAAATCAATCTCCCAATCACCGACTTTAAATCTCTTATTGACTTCTTCTGGGCGCTCTTGAATTCCAACTGGATCCTTAATAAACCCACGGGCAGTTTGTGTCATTTACTTCTTTATGTGTATTCTTTGGCTTTGCGACGTAAGTGAATGTAAAGATTGCCACCTTGTTTTTTATCCGCCCAAATGAAATTGTAGATCGTTTCATGGCTCACTTTAATAAGTTTATCAAGTTTGCTCTCCAGTCGTCCTGAGATCTGCTCAGAGTTCCAGTTTTCTTTGATTTTTTTAGGTTATATTTTCAATTGTTGTGGGCATCATAACTGGGAAGCTTACTGAATTTTTTCGCATTATGATTGCCTTGTTCTCAACTTGCTTAACTCTGTATCCTCTCTTAGCTGTATTACGCTTTAATTCACGTGACATTGAAGGTTGATCAACGCCAAGTTGAAACGCTATTTTAGTTTGACTGATACCACTTTTATTGAGGGCTAAAAGTTGATATCTTAGTGCCTCAGTCAGTTGTGTATACTCTTTCATTATTTGCATCTCTTGTCCGAGACAAAGTAGTGAAGATATACTCAACTGGCTATTTTTAAAACTAATTTAAGCTATGCACTTTAGAATTGAATCGATACCCATGTAACGTAAAAATGCAAATTCAGCAAGGGAAATAGTACCAAGGTGCTAGGCATAAAATTGCCCTCTGAGATGATTAACTGCGTTAATCACCAAAGG
>JAGLDN010000233.1 GCA_023145575.1 Psychromonas sp. | reverse complement strand
GGTCGAATTAAAATAAAGACTTTAATTCCTAAGTGGTTATTCTACATAGAGATTTTATGACAATGCAGGTTGGTACTAGTTGCCTTGCCCTGCGGGGCATTAGCTCGAAAACCAATACTGCGTTACAATAATCGAAAAGTGAATAACAATTACCTAATATTGTGCCTTGTTCTGATCATTGAGCTTGAACCTGACAAAGCATTTTTGCATCACATTGGTATATACAAGAAAAAAGCAACTAATGAATACCCGAACAACCCTTTTTTATTTTGTTTGTCTCGCGTCAAGTGTCTACTATTTTCGCAATTAAGGTTATCTTATGAAACAACTTCCACCTTTTATGCTGATGACAAACATTATTCAAGAGTATGCATGGGGTAGTAAATCTTCGATTGAAGCATTATTTGGTATGCCTAACCGAAGTTTAAAACCTCAAGCCGAAATATGGATGGGCGCTCACCCTAATGGCTGTTCTAGCGTTATTGTAGAAGATCTCACGCTTCGTCTTGATAATGTGATCAATCAAGATAAAGTCAACATTTTAGGCGAAAAAGCACAACGTTGCTTTAATCAATTACCCTTCTTATTTAAAGTACTTGCAGCAGAAAAAGCTTTATCTATTCAAGTACATCCAAGCAAAGAAGCTGCCGAAGTTGGATTTGCAAAAGAAAACAAAGCGGGCATTGATTTAAAAGCCCCAAATCGAAATTATAAGGATCCAAACCATAAACCAGAATTAATTTATGCTTTGACTCCTTTTCAAGCGATGAATGGTTTTTGTCACTATTCAGTCATTATTAAAGCATTTGAGAAAGTTTCAATACAAGTATTGGAAAGCGAGCTTGAGGTATTAAAAAATAATCAAACCCAATCGGGTCTACGCCACTTTTTTAATGCTATTTTATCACTTGAGGGTAAACGTAAAGAAAATGCACTTAATGAGCTAATGCTACACGTTAAAACACATACCCAAGGTGCGACAGATGTGTTAATTGCAGAGCTCGCTAAACAGTATCCTGGTGATATCGGTTTATTTGCACCATTAATGCTGCATGTTATTACTCTGCAACCAGGTGAAGCAATGTTCCTAGACGATGGTACTCCACACGCTTACATTAAAGGTACAGGGCTTGAGATCATGGCAAATTCAGATAATGTTTTACGCGCAGGTTTAACGGCAAAATATATAGATGTTATAGAGATCATTGCCAATACTATTTGTGTCCCTAAACCTGATGACAAAATATTAATTGAAGCAAATGTTATTGGCAATGCGAAACATTATCCAATTCCCGTTGATGATTTTAAATTTAGTATTTATGAGGGGAATGCATATATCAAATGCCAGAGTGCAGAAATTATCTTTGCAATTAATGAAAATGTTATACTTTATCATGCCAGTGGTGAGACATTAACGCTCAAGCAAGGTCAATCTGCTTTTATTCCTTTTCACGCCCAGCAATACAGTGTAAAAAGTACAGGTACTTTTGCTCGAGCTTATAACTAACCTAGGGCCTTAACTCATTATAAAGATTATTTTCCCAAAAATAGAGCTATCTTGGCAACGCGGATTGAATAAAACAGCAATAATTTTCAGGTTAATACAGGTTACAATCTACAGATGTTACAAATCAAGAGCGTCAGAGACATTGATTTGTTTTGGTTTTAATTTTACGGTTGTTAAATATTGAATATTAAATCAACATCCCGGACCCCTCTGGTTTACCATGTTACTGTAAAATGTAAAATGTAAAATGTAAAATGTAAAATGTAAAATATAAAATATAAAATATAAAATATAAAATGTAGCGAACTTATTTTTTACCTTGTAGTCAACATTGATAAAGGAACTAAGTACCAAAACACTGTGGAATAAACTCAAAAGTTACATCGAGCGACTCTGGGTATTAGAAAAATTGAAGACAGAAGATCTACAAAGGTAACTATTTAGTAGCGTAAATATAAATAAACTATTAGAAGTAGGCGTTAGTGAGCATTAGATTATAAGTCTAAAAATCGGATTAGCCTTTACTGCACTTGGATGATAATTATAATGGTCAAGTTTTTTTGGA
>JAGLDN010000232.1 GCA_023145575.1 Psychromonas sp. | reverse complement strand
ATTACATTAAAAATTACATTAAAAAATACGAATTAAAAAATTGATTTGAGGAATCATATTTATGAAAGAGTTTATATTGCGTCGCGACACTTTCCTTTCTAAAATGCAAGATAACAGTATTGCTATCATTCTTTCTGCGACCGAAATGCAACGTAATAGTGATTGTGATTTTCCTTTTAGACAAAATAGTGGGTTTATTTATTTAACTGGATTTAATGAGCCAGATGCTTACCTTTTATTGGTGAAAAAACAAGGGATGCAACAGTCCATTTTATTCAATCGTAAAAAAGATGCCAGTGCAGAAATATGGCATGGATCTCGGGTTGGACAATCTTTAGCAGTCACTGAGTTTGGCTTTGACTTGGCGTTTGAAAATATTGAATTTGAAAAAAAATTAATTTCCTTTATGCGTGGAGCTACTTCACTTTATTTTCCAATCTTTCAAAGCCATGCGTTGAATAAGCCGCTAGCGAATGCCATGGGAATACTTCGCGGTGAAAAACGACGAGGAAGTGTCTTTCCTGTTGCGTTTTTTGATTGTCTTGAAATACTCAAAGACATGCGTTTAATCAAATCGAATTCTGAAATTAAACTGATGTTGAAAGCCTCTGAAATTTCAGCGGCGGGGCATGTACGTGCAATGAAAAAGTGCCGCCCAGGTATGTGGGAATATCAACTAGAGGGTGAAATCCGTTACGAATTTACATCTCAAGGTTCACGAGAAGTTGCTTATAGCAGCATTGTTGCAGGAGGAAAGAACGCATGCTGTTTACATTACACTAAAAACGATGCCCAACTAAAAGATGGTGATTTAGTTTTAATCGATGCAGGTGCTGAATTTAAAGGTTATGCAGGTGATGTTACACGTACATTTCCCGTTAATGGCGTTTTCTCAGAAGAGCAAAAATTATTATATCAACTGGTGTTAGAGCTGCAAATTAACGCAATTGCTAAGGTAAAAGTTGGTGTTGCACAGCTGGATATCAATAAACAAGTGATAAAACAACTCGTTGACGGTTTGATTGTTTTAGGCTTATTAAGAGGAAAGGCAGAAGAATTAATAGAAGATGAAGCATACAAAGCTTTTTACATGCATGGAATAGGGCATTATATCGGCCTTGATGTTCATGATGTGGGTGATTATCGTTCATTTGATGGTTTTCTACCTTTAGCTGAAGGAATGGTTGTTACGATTGAGCCAGGTATTTATGTCGGATTAGATGCTGATGTTGAGGATAAATGGAAAGGTATCGGCATCCGTATTGAAGATGATGTTCTAGTAACCAAGGATGGACCTCAAGTTTTAAGTCATGGCGTGCCTAAAACCATTAAGGAAATTGAAGTTCTGATGGCAAACGTGTAGTCATGCTTGAATGTGATGTCATTATTGTGGGGGGGGGCATGTCAGGCTGCATGCTGGCACTTGCAATATTAAAATATTCTCCTGAGTTACGAGTTGTTTTGATCGATGAAAATGCGCCTCGCTTATCTAAAGCCGAACACAGTGCATTTGATGCGCGTAGCATTGCGTTCAGTGTGGGAAGTTGTAATTTGCTAGATAAGATTGGACTCTGGGGTAAATTAAAAAAATTTACCCATCCCATTGAGGAAATTAAAATATCAGATCAAGGTAACCTAGGGGGGCTTACGCTTGGCCCTGAAAATTCCCCTTATGGCGTAGTTATACAAGTGCAAGATCTCGGCTGTGTACTCGAGGGTGAATTACACAAATTTACATCAGTTCAATTATTGCGAATTTATAATACAACCGCTATCTCAGTTGATAAAACAAGAGATAGTGTGAAGTGTTCACTATCAAATAAACAAGTTATTAGTGCTAAGTTGTGTGTTGCAGCAGATGGCGTAAATAGCCATACACGGAAATTGTTAGGGATTAAATCGCAAATAAAGGATTACCACTGTAGTGCGATAATTGCGAATATAAAAATGAAACAAATGCATCATAATGTCGCTTATGAACGTTTTACTCCATCAGGGCCTATTGCTTTGTTGCCATTTAGTGACCAGTGTTATTCACTTGTTTACTGTGTTGCGAATGCAGATGTTAATGCCTTTATCTCACTTGATGATTGTGCATTTTTAGATGAAATTCAATCTAAATTTGGTTTTAAAGTCGGAATATTTAAACAAGTTGGAAAACGTAATTTGTATCCATTAAAGTTATTATCTGTAGATTGCCCCATAACGTATCGTGGTATTTGCATTGGTAATGCCGCGCATACCTTGCATCCTGTGATGGGACAGGGTTTTAACCTTGGTTTGCGTGATCTTTATGTTTTAGCAAAAGTTATCAGTGACTCTACAAATAAATCATTAATTGCGGATTTTAAGATGCTAAACCGTTATTGGAACTACCGAGAAGAAGATCACTTTCGCACTATAAACATGACAGATTCGATTGTTCGACTATTTTCTAATTGCTCGCCATTTTTTAAGATTGGCAGAACATTTGGCTTAGTTTCGATGAGTTGCGCTACTTTTTTAACGCAACCCATTGTAAAGCAAGCTAAAGGATCTTTTGACTTGTTTGTTAGTAAGTAATATGGGTATCTAAGGAATACATAGCGATGCAGTCTTTTGACATTACAATTATTGGTGGAGGAATCGTAGGCTTAAGTCTTGCTTCTGCACTTGCAAATATTGATGTTTCTATCGCGATTATTGAACGTCATGCAATGGTGATACCTAATGATAAGATTTCCTCTCGTGTAAGCGCAATAAATTTTGTAAGCCAAGCTATTCTTGAGGAATTATCCGCATGGCAACTCATTAATAAAAAAAGAATAACAGCTTATAACACTATGCTGGTCTGGGAGAAAGATAGTGCGAGGAAATTATTTTTTGATACTTCGCTAATTGACGCGGATGAGTTGGGTTATATTGTTGAAAATAATCGTATTCAACACGCGCTATTGTCTTGCGTCAAACAACAAAAAAATGTCATCTTTTTTTTTGAAAATAAATTAAAAACAATTTCAATAGGTGATGATGGTGCGTGGCTTACTTTACAAGGTGGGCAAAATATTATGTCTAAGCTTGTTGTTGGGGCAGATGGTGCAAATTCATCGGTGCGTAAAATGATGGATATTCCCCTGACATATTGGGATTATAATCACCATGCGATAGTTGCAACAGTAAAAACCGAATTACCTCATCAGGCTTGTGCAAGGCAAATCTTCACTGCAGATGGGCCATTAGCTTTCTTGCCCTTATTTGAAAAAAATATTAGCTCGATTGTTTGGTCTGTTACACCTTCTCGAGGAGCACAATTGATTGCATTGTCGACGGTGGAATTTAATAAGTCACTTAGTCAGGCGTTTGATAACAAACTAGGACTTTGTGAAATACAAAATAAACCGGTTTGTTTTCCGTTAACCATGCGATATGCGCGTGACTTTGCTCAGCACCGTGTTGCTTTAATTGGAGATGCAGCGCATACAATCCATCCATTAGCAGGGCAGGGTGTAAACTTAGGTTTACTCGATGCGTTAGGTTTAGCAGAATCAATTATTCACAATACACAAACTGAAAATGATATCGGTGAATATAAAAATTTACGTTATTTCGAACGCTGGCGTAAAACACAAGCCTTGCAAATGATAGCCTCTATGGAATTATTAAAGCGTTTGTTTGAAGGCTCTCATCCTGTAAAAAAAGTATTGAGATATTTTGCGTTAACTTTGACGGATAAAGTGCTGCCACTTAAGCAACAATTTGTTAAATATGCGATGGGGTTCAAAGATGATCTTCCTAAAATCATTTTAAAAAAATAACATTGTAAAATAGCTTTTAACCTATCACACTCTCGCTTATCAACAGACATTTTGTGCTGTAATTCAAGTCGTCTTTTTCTAAATGTATAACTTTAATAACAACAATTGTAATATTATTTTTACATAGGAACAAACATGGTAACAGATGAAGAGCTAAAAATAATGTATATAAGAAAACACGCAGCAGAAAGTGCTCTTAGGTTTTTTAGAGATATTAAATCGGTTAAATCTACTAACAGTTTTTTACCATGGAATTGTGCTAGCGTAGAAGATCAATACCTCATTAAGTCATATAGAAAACATAACCCTTATACTATCAGGAATAGAATGTGGTTGGCAACAATGACAGGCGTTGGCAATTGTATAGAAAAGTCGGCTATCTGTTATTGCTCTTTATTTGCTAATCCGCTAATTATTAATAATTCTGTTGTAACGCTTGTCAGAATATCGCATCTTGATCATGCGTTTGTTATTATAAGTGATGCCCCTATGGAGGTAGGTCAATTATTTCTCATAAATGATTTGGACCAAACGACGTTAATTGTGGATGGATGGACTGAAGATTGGCATTTTCCCAATTTAGATTTATTTACCGCAATAATAAATAATCTTGCACGCTTCGCAAGTCCCGTGCAATGTGCAGTCCGAGCTAAAATTAATTTTTCTGAGCTTTTCAAAGCGAGTACTATATTATGATCTGATGTTACGCAGTTAAAATTTACTCTTTGTGCAAGGCATCAGGAGTAAATTTTTGTGTTTTGATATATACCCATGTTACTTCATTTTGCAAAGTCAGCAAGGAAACTTGTGGCAAGTAGCTAGGCATAAAA
>JAGLDN010000231.1 GCA_023145575.1 Psychromonas sp. | reverse complement strand
TAATTCCTAAATAGTCATTCTAAGTAGAAATGTTATAAGGTCTAGATTGGTATAAGTTGCCAAGCCTCGTGAGGCTACGTTCGATAGGCTGCGTTGCGTTACAACATTGTAAAAAAATAACGATTAACTTATGTTGCGCCTCTCGCTGCCATCCGATCTAAAGGCGGAGATTACATTTTTACGTTACATGGATATAGATCCATTAAAAAAATAAGTGAAGGCTCTTACGAATTTTACATTATTCATCTAAGGACATGCTAAATTTGTTATTTTTATTGATAACGAGTTAAAGTCAATGGCTTTTAAAGTCTTGAATTCATGCGTCGTAATTTTCTTCTTCAACTCATTCATTTCTCCTTGAATTTAGTCATTTTTTCTGACAATATTAATGTAATGTTTTTAGTTAACACATTCGCCAATTTTTATTTAAACTCAAAATAGTCTTTTTGGCTCTATATAAATCAACTCATTAAAGTCCAAAAAACGTGCCCAAATGGGGGAGGGAATTTTGGTGACGATATTGATTAGTAATTTAAAATAATAAAATTTTCTCTCGAATAAAGGATAAAAAATGATCATCAAATCAAAGACACGTGGATTTCTTTGTACAACAGCGCATCCTGTGGGTTGTGCTAAAAATATCAATACGCAAATTATGAAGACCAAACGCACAGGAAAAATAATAAATGGTCCAAAACGAGTTTTAATTATTGGTGCTTCAACAGGCTATGGCATGTCATCCCGTATAACGGCAGCGTATGGTAGCGATGCTGCAACCCTTGGTGTATTTTTTGAAAAACCAGCAACGGAGCGTAAAACTGGCTCGGCAGGTTGGTATAACAGCGCTGCATTTGAAAAACAAGCAATAGCAGATGGTTTATATGCAAAAAGCATTAACGGAGATGCTTTTTCTCACGAAATGAAAGAAAAAGTTATTGAGATAATTCTAGAAGATCTCGGGACAATTGACGCTATCATATATTCTGTTGCTTCGCCTGTGCGAAAAATGCCAGATTCAGGAGAAATTATTCGTTCAAGTTTAAAACCAATTGGCGAAGCTTATGTTTCAACTGCGATTGATACCGATAAAGATACCATTATTGAAGTCTCGATAGCGCCGGCGAGTGAAGAAGAAATTGCCAATACTGTCACTGTGATGGGCGGAGAAGATTGGGAACTTTGGTTAAGTGCTTTAGGCAAGGCTGGGGTGCTTGCTCAGGGTGTTAAAACTGTTGCATATTCTTATATTGGTACCGCGCTTACATGGCCCATTTATTGGAATGGTACACTAGGTAAGGCTAAGATAGATTTAGATCGAGCAGCAAAGGCGATCCAAGCACAACTTGAGAGCCTAGCGGGTGAAGCTTATGTATCAGTGCAAAAAAGTGTAGTAACACAAGCGAGCTCAGCCATTCCTGCAATGCCTTTATATATTGCATCGATATTTAAAATAATGAGAGAAGAGGGAGTACATGAAGGTTGTATAGAGCAGATTTTACGTTTATTTAACGATCAGCTTTATAAATCCGATGGTAGCGTAGCCACAACAGATGATTCACGGAGGTTGCGCCTTGATGATTGGGAATTGCGAGATGATATTCAACAAAAATGCTTAGTGCTTTGGCCAAAGATTACCACTGAAAATTTATTTTCAGTCACTGATTATAAAGCATATAAAGAAGAATTTTTACAGTTATTTGGTTTTGCTATCGACGGGATTGATTATTCAGAGGATGTTGATCAGATTGTTGATTTTAACTGTTTAACTGTTTAACGCGTTTAATATTCAACAAATTAAGCAAGCTTTCAAGACTATGCTCACAGGATAATGATGTTTCTTCAACCTTCATACTGAGTTTTATTCCCATGCGATTTTAAGATGTCGCATGGATATGAAATCATATTTACCGATGTTCTTATGGTCCTCTTTTAATACCAATTAAATGCTTAATGTAATTGGTATTATTATAAATTTTCAGGCTGTGCTATATCGAGAGAGCTCTTGGCTTTTATTATTTCATTCTACAATTTAATGCGTTTTATATTATCAGCGGTTAAAAGGCTCGCCTCATGGTTGCCTTCAAAAGGTTTACTCTTGAGTGGGCTAGCCCATTTAACCATTCCTGATATACTAACTCCCTTCTTTGCCACTTCTTTAACCGAGCTGTTTTATCACGAATGAATTAGGACGCTTCAAGTTTAAATTCTGCGGTATATGTTGGTCTTGCTTGTTTTTTTGTCACCTATTTTATTATAAGGTGAATAATATCACCTCTGTCTAGGTGCCAAAATAACGGTATCACTACCGATTGGTCTAATGGAAGTATTTTAGTCAAAGCAATAAAGCCTATAGAAGATAATAAATGATGCTATATGATATTGAATCATTTCTTATATTCAATTCTTAAGTGCATAGCTTAAATTAGTTGTAAAAATAGCCAGTTGAGTATATCTTCGCTACTTTTCCTCCGACAAGAGATGCAAATAATGAAAGAGTATACACAACTGACTGAGGCACTAAGATATAAATCAACAGACTTTAAATCGATCTGTGATAACTCAGTTAGGTTTAACTTAATTCAGTTGAATAATAGGCCAAGAAAGATGCTATTATTTATAACACCATTTGAAATGAAGAAAAAACATATGCTAGCGCTAGCAGCTTGGCGATTATGCATTTGCCGGTTGAATCTGCTTTTAAGTGAATAAGGAATTTTTAATTTATCATCTAAAAACAATGACTTATGTTAACATTATATAAATTATAATCAATAGTCGATATATTTTTCTTCGAAAAATTTAGATCACATACTTAATGTAATTGGTATTACTTTAGAATTAAATAAGCAAAGCATATTGTGTACAGATACATGGTTTAATGTCTCGGTCTGACTTTGCGCTTTAAATTATTATGGCTATATCGTCTATGCTTCTGTTATCTTTTTCACCATCGCCCAAAGCTTATTCGAATTGCCTAATCCGATTTCTTTGGCATGGTTGATATAAGCTTGTACCATAGGATCTTCTGAAGTAATTATATAATTGCTAGTACGAAGAAAATTGCCGCTGTAGTCTTTGAGTAACTCCATATAGTTACTGGCTTTATCAAAAGCGTCTTGTTTGATAAGCTTCCCTAGAGTAGTATCAAACATATTTAGAAAGTGCATTTTGTCACCACAAATACCTGAGTTTAATGTTAAGGCGGCTAGCTCTGTTGAGGTTCGCGCTATTTCACTGTACCAAGCTGCAAAACGGTTAACGTCTTCATGCATTAATTTTTTTCTTTCATTTATTGGAAGCAATTTATTAGATTGATATTGTTCCCATAACCCCTGACATTCATGAATAACACCGCGTATATTATGTAGTCTTACATGACACTCTAGAAAGTTATAAATCATTTCAAAAATACTTAGAATAATATTACCAACCGCTCTGACGGCCTCCCCTATGAGAGGGAATAATAATTGGATTGCTATTCCTGCCGTAGCTTTCATTGAATTGTATATCCCGAGTCTAACATGTGCACTCATTCTTGATTTGAGCGATGCGCAAATTGCAGATGGGTGACCATAGAGTATATTCACGAATTGCGATTGCCACCAACTCCGAATGCCATCCACTGCAGCATCTGCAATTCTGGCAAGATGTCGTGCAAGTCTGGTAACGTCTGTCGTAAAATTGCCGATGGCATTGCATAATATAATTGCTACCGAAGCAATGGTTGCTTTTGTTAATGAGAGCATAAGTGATGTTTGTATTACATATGGTCCATTAACCGAGTCTTGTCGATAAAAAAGTTCTACTAGGGTCTTTAGAACCTGTTTAACAAAGCCTTCTAGCACGTCAACTATTTTTTTTATTAGGGAGTCTGATCTCTGTTGTTTTTTAACTTTAATGCCATCTTCAATAGCATTTATCAAGCCTTTAGCGGGGTCAGCACCGAACCTAAGATCACGCATAGCGGCATGAGTGGCATTAAAAGTCTCTTTTGACCTATCAGAAAATAGATCATTGCCTTCTACAGAAACCTGGCTGAGTGCAGTACCAGTAATCAATGCGGCAGGCAGCACCATTAAACTTAGTATATTTGTATCGACATTTAGATGAGAAAAAAGGTAGATAATACCAAGACGGGCATGGGCTAAATTTTCCTTATAGTTGTCAGTGCTTATATCAATCTCAGGAGTACCCACAATTGCGTTAAGCTTAGTGATTACACCAGTTTTATTTCGCGGGCTGCTTTTCCACGCCTCTCTCAGTCCTTGGGCCTTTTTCCAGCGGTCTAGAGCGAACCCTATTTCGATAAGATTTAGTGATGTATTGTCTGTGTCAATAAGCGAGGTCTGCTCAGTTGGTGGTTGTTGGGATTTAATCTTGTTTTTTTCATATTTTTCAATTGCAGCGTCTACCGCACGAAGACTGCTGCTCCTAATACCAAAGGTAGTAGACGTATGTTGAATCCAAAATTTTAATGTGGGGATATGGTTCATTTGCATAGCTTATGATCCTCTTAAATCCAACGAGTAAAAAATGCATTGTTTAAAATTAGTTAAGGCAAATTCGTTTATTTTAGTTTAAAAATAGTCGGTTGATTATACCTTAATTCTTTTTTTAGTTATGTTAATAAGCATAGCACGGGTATTACTTGATTAGTGGTACATGAATTTTACATGTCAAATAAAAGTAACATCAGTAAATTAAAATAGCTTTGTAACTATGGATCTTAGATTCAATTCTCAAATGCACAGCTTATTAGTTTTCCTCTGACAAGAAATTCAAATAATAAAAAATATAGACAACCGACTGAAGTACCAATACATAAATTTATGCCCATAATAAAAACTGTTACGACAATATTGGTCTAAATCTACAGATTTAAAATCGATATGTGATGACTCAGTTAGACTTAACTTAAATCAATTCAGTTGAATAATAGGCCAAGAAAAGTCATATTATACCAAACGCCATTCTAAATAATGATGAAACATATGCTAGCACTAGCGGCTTAACGATTATGCACTTGAGGGCTGAATCTGCCATCCATTAAAGAATAAAATTAAACATTAAGGTGTAAACGTTTGCATCCTCTTTTTCACCAGCAACAAAAGGCTTGGTAAACATGCCGGCGCCCATAAATGCTGGCATTGGACCCATTGGGGTAGTGAACGTTTTACTATATTCATCAACTTTAGTATATTGATACTCTGTATTAATAGAGATATTTGGCGTGACATCAAAACGAATGCCTGTCGTTATGCTGTGACTCTTGCTCTGCGCTTTTTGTTTTCCATAGCTTATATATGGGGTAAATATATTATAATTATAAGCTACTTGGCTATACCAGTTTAATGTATTGGTATTATTTGCGAAAACCTCCGCTTTTAATAACAAATCATTTAAATTATATTCGCCCCCTAAGCTATAAACGTAAATCGATGAATTAGTTGTTGGAAAATTTATAGGCACATTTTTATTTTCAACTTTAGTGTCAACGTTTGCATAAGCGCTTGCAAAGTGAATGCGATAATTAATACCGTTTAAATCAATTGCCGTACCAAGTAATTTGTGGAGTTCAAAGTGATAATTTGAATCTCCAATTGTGGCCTTTGGCTTGCCAGAGAAAGCAAGAAAAGGCACTACGGTTAGAGAAATGTCATCGTTTAATTCTTGTTCCCATGTGAAATTAATGCCATCAAAATACGTGACACCTAATACACTATTGTAGACTTCTTGTGGCGGGCGAGCTAAATCATAAGCATTACCGACATAAGCATATTCTGAATCCAAAAATATAGGGAGGCGTAATCGGCCAATTTTAGTACTAAATTGCTTATATGAATAGCCCACATAAAGCCATTCGATCCTAGGATCAGAAAAATCATTTTCTGGTGCTTTGATCACCTGAATAGAAGTTGAAAAATTGTCTAAAAAGTTATAATCAAGTTGTAATCCAAGGGTGCTATCACAATCATAACAAGTTTCATCGGTGATATTTCTGTTCATAAAGAGTGGGGTTTTATTATCACTTTGCGTAATAGATGTTGATCCAAAGGCACTAAACAATAAATTGTCTGTTACTTCAATCGATGCAAAACTGCTTGATGGAATAGTTGTTAG
The DNA here is from genome assembly GCA_023145575.1 of Psychromonas sp. Classification (GTDB taxonomy): domain Bacteria; phylum Pseudomonadota; class Gammaproteobacteria; order Enterobacterales; family Psychromonadaceae; genus Psychromonas. The sequence goes on along the minus strand of JAGLDN010000231.1, from coordinate 18,730 downwards.
CGCAAACAGGATCGCTAATAGGTAATTTGTTTTCATAAATTTTCTCCTGCAGGCACAACGTATAATATAGTGAACTCTTTAGAAATCATTGATTTAAGCGCATACCCAATACTATTTGGTCTTCCTTTTATATATTTCTCTACGGCTAAATAATTGTTTTGTTGAACGATTTTAGGGGGAACTCCCTTACCAGAAAAAACAAGTTTAGCCCTGTAAGCATTTATTCTTGCCTCAGATTGGCCAAGTAATTCGTGATAAAATTGTTTTTTCATTTTAGAGCCATTCGGCCAGTCAAGCAGTACTATTTTTTTATTATTTAAGCGTTTTATTCTCCCTTTAAAGAGCATTTTTGCTTTACCACTAGATAACGAAGTAAATACTTTAGTCGCGGTAAAAATAGCTATTTGATCCTGTTTAGCGTTTGCAAATGTTGAAGACAACATCAATAATATGACTGCAATTCCCCTAATCCCTAGATGAAATCTAATGAGTTTTCGGCGCATTTTTTATACTCCATTATATCTTATTTGAGATCCTGCTATCGTATTCATGAAATAAACCTTTCTTTATATTTAAAAAAAACTACATTAATATGATGTTATTTATTTTCGAAATTATGTAGAGGCGTCACATGAGAATTCTTAATAATTTATCTATTAAATTTAGAGTATTATTTTTGATCCTTGTCCCACTAGTTGCCTTGTTATTTTTCTCATATCTAGAAGTCAAGTCATCAAGGCATCAAATTAATGATCTGTCTTCGGTTGAATTAAATTTGAAGATAGGCAACAAATTATTTAATAATGCTTCAATTATGGATAATTTACGCCTTGCATCGCTACATGATCAAGCAATAAAGTTAGATAGTGAGACTCAGATCAAGTGGAAGATCAATAATCAACTTATGAAAGCTCAAATTAATAAATTATCGCATCTATTCTATTATGGTGATAATAACAAGCAACTTATCCTAATTCAGAATTTTAGCGGAGCAATTGGTGAGATAGATGATATGATCAATGATATTGAAAGCTACAAGATTGATAATTTAGATAATGTTGTGGAATGGTCAGATGTTTCATTTAATGATCTGATCTTCAATACAATAGGCGATTTAGAAAGCATGCGAGTGCATACGGATAGCCCAAAGGTAAATCAGAAGATGAATGTCATAATTCAACTGCGTTGGATCATGTATTATACAGTGCAAGAAAATTGGTTTATCCAATTAATGTTAACTCAAGTAGATGATAAATATGTTAACCAACTAGAAGAAGTTTCAATTGGCGAAGAGATATTTATTGGGCGTTTTTTATCTCAGAATGCAACTGAACAACAAATTAACGATCTATTAAAAATATTTCAATCAAATGCTTTTCAAAAAAGTAATGAATATAAGAAAGAAATTTTACAAGGGCGTTTATATCATAGATCAAAATTGCAAATGTCGAAAATAGAAAAGATACTAACGCAACGTGTTACCTTGATGACAGCGATTTCAAATAAAATAATAACGAACACTAACAGTGAAATATCAGCAAATATAGAGGCAATGAAAACAAAAATATACTTCTTTATCGGCGCTATTATCGCGTTAATTTTCTTCATTACATTGGTTGGTTTTAATTTAGCGAATCGGATTTTTAAATATTTAAAAACAGTCATTAGAACCCTCGAAGCTATTGAAGAGCATCGTGATTACTCAATCGTAATTCCCTCGGATGGTAAAGACGAATTTTCATTATTTTCATCAAAGCTAAACGTATTGATTTCAGAACGAAAAATCAATGAAGATAAAATGATCCATGCCAAAGAAATAGCGGAGAAAGCGAATCTAGCGAAAAGTCTTTTTTTGGCAAACATGTCACATGAAATCAGAACACCGCTCAATGGTATTTTGGGAATGCACCAAATTTTACTTGAAAGCAAACTAACATCGAGTCAACAAAATCATCTTGATACGATTGAGCAGTCGTCTAAAACACTCTTAATAATAATTAACGACATCTTAGATATCTCTAAAATAGAATCTGGTAATTTGCATATCACTAAATTACGAACAAATTTTAGAGAGACTATTTTTGAAGTTCTCGCTATTGTTTTGCCCCAAGCGGTTGAAAAAAAGTTGCTGTTAGAAGCTAAAATTTCTACAAACTTACCCGCTAGGTTGAATATTGATGAGCAGAGAATTCGTCAGGTTATTATGAATCTACTCTCTAATGCAATTAAATTTACACAACAAGGAAAAGTTGTGTTAAATGTCAATGGGAAGATAAAGGATGATAATTATTCACTTGAAATCTCAATTTCAGATACAGGAATAGGGATTGCAAATGAAAATCAAGATAGCATTTTTAATCCTTTTGAGCAGGAAGACGGTTCAATAACCAGAAAGTTTGGTGGTACTGGTCTTGGTCTTTCAATTAGTCAACAATTAGTTAATTTGATGGGGGGAGAAATTAAAATTGATTCCGAAAAAGGAAAGGGTAGTTGTTTTTATTTTGTGCTCGATTGTGAAATAATTACCCTGAAAAGAGAATATAAAGCTGTAAAAGCGTTAAAACCTTGTGCAATTATTCTAGTTAATAATGGTCAAGATACAGCCGATGCAATTAAAAATGAATTAGCCTATTTTAAAATTGATATTCATACTGAGATTGAGTCGATCCAGATGCTTAATCTTGATGATGAGCGCAAAAAAGATGGATTGTTAATTTACTGTCAAGATCAACTTGCTTTATCTCAAAATGAAATCAATGCGTTTTCTGAGGCTCTTCCTCATGTGTCTTTACTATTAGTGCAATCGTCAAATAATGAGCAATTTGATTTTCGAAATCAAGTGAATGGTCAGGTCGTTGTGCCTTTACTTGGTGAACGATTTATTGACTTATTAGTGCACGCCAGTGCGGTTAAACTTGTTAACGAAGTAGACAAGGACGATGACGCAGATAACATAAAACAAGAAATTAAAGATGTTTGTACTTTGGTTGTTGAGGATAATCTTGTTAATCAAAAGGTGGTAACATTTTTTTTGAAAGGATTTGGTTTTAAATTTGAAATTGCAGAGAATGGTTTAATTGCGCTTAATAAAATAAAAGAGGGATTCAGACCAGATGTAATTTTAATGGATTGCATGATGCCCGAAATGGATGGTTTTACGGCAACAGAAGAAATTAGAAAATTTGAACTAAGTCAGGGTATTGATAAAATTCCGATCATTGCGCTGACAGCAAGTGTGTTTGATGAAGATATTAAACATTGCTATAATTCGGGCATGGATGATTACCTTTCTAAACCCATAAACAAAGAACTTTTAAAAATTAAATTAATGGCAGCATTGACTGATGGAGGGACAAATGAACCAAAATGACGCAAAAGCATTAAAAGTTTTAATCGTTGATGATTGCTCAGTTTCTGCTTTAATGATGAAGGGCTTACTCAAGCAGTTATTTATAAACGATGTTGATACCACGAACTCATATAAACAAGCAATCGCAATGTGTTCACATAAAGCCTATAATATTTTATTGGTTGATTTTCATTTAGAGCAGGATATAAATGGTATTGAATTGTTTGGTTTACTTAAAAAAAACAGCTATATAAGTCCATCATGTAGCCTGATTACCGTGTCTGGTGATAGCACAGCACAAACCGTTATGGGGGCATTAGCTACTGGATATGGCTCTTATCTCTGTAAGCCAGTTAATAAAAAAAATATAGAAGAAAAAATAAACTTGGCATTTATTCACTATAAATTATTTACGGTTATTTATGCAAATATAGATAAGGGCGATGAAAAAAAAGCGTTGACTTTAGCTGTTGAGTTTTGCAAGAAAAATAAATCGTGTAATGAAGTTGAATTATTTATCATTAACCATTTAGAAAAGCGAAAACAGTTTGGAGCTTTAAAATATTTAACAACACATGAAGCCTTTCAATCGCGTGCTAATTTTTATTGCGCGAACATTAAAAATAATTTTAGAAGTGAACAAATTTCAGCTGAAGATGCCATTAGTAAATTACAATTATTTATAAAGAAGCAGACTTTTTTTATTCCTGCGTATGATTTGCTTTCAGATATTCAGGAAAAAAATAAACAATTAAAAGCAAGTCTTGAGAATGCAGTAAAAGCACTTGAGTTTACACCTGCTGTCCCTTTTAGATCATTAAAAGTTGCCCGATTAGCTGCATTTACAGATGAAAAACAACAGTTTTGTAAAGTAGGTCAAACACTGGCTAAAAATCTCTCTATTGCGGAAACTGATTGGCCTGCATTGATCTCTGAATTTTTTGTTTATTTTGAGAAGCTATTATTAAAATCAGAAACAGAGGATGATAAGAGCAAATTACTGGCTTTTTTGACTAAATTTTCAGAATGGTGTCGGAATAAGTTTCTCGACCAGCAACTATTATTATTTAATGTACTTAATGATATATTTCAATGTCGATTAATGATCCTTCGTAGTAAAATATTTGACGCAAAATATAAATTTTATGATTCATTTGTTGTTTCGTTTGCAAAAAATCTTGAGAGTGATGGTGCAGTATTAATTGAAGCGTTGGATCTTTGTTATTTCTTTTCTGAAAATAAATTGTTTGATCTTATTTATAATGAATTAAAATCCCGAAAAAAAATCGATAAGTACAGTCAATGTTTATTACCTTTATTTGATGAGCCACATAAATTAATTGAAAATATGTCTTTATTGGGCAAGGAGTTAGCGAAAGCAAATGATGCATTTGATGCTGAAAAATGTGTCTCTGAGGAGGATGAAAACAATCCAGAGCTAATTAAGGAGCGAGAAGCTGCAATGCGTTTATATGAAGCAATACTTCAAAAACACCCTCTAAATACAGAAGCATGTATTGGATTTCTAGAGCATAATTTAAAATTAGGTAACACTGAGGCTACTCCTGAATTAATTGATTGTTTAACCTCGATAAAACCATTAAAACTCAGTGGTGATTTAGAGAAAAGGCATGATTGGATAATAAATACGGTAAGTTTTGAGGAAAAATCAGACACATCGGAAAATGAAGGAGAAGCGGGTGAAAATGAATTGGTCAGTCTTGATAACGACTTGCTTAGTATTGATAAAAAATGGGAATCACTCGGAGGAGATGACGCCTAATGGCATGCTAACATGGGTATAAAGTTGATAAATTACTTGTCTTGTTTTTTTTTCTTTTAATAATGTCCAGTTCTTGGGTAATTTTAAGTCGCTGATATCAGATTCCATTTCTATGTAAATCAGTGCGTTATCACTTAAATATCCATTATTTTCTAATAGTTTGCAACACGGCTGAATGAGGTCATGGCTAAACGGAGGATCAACAAAAACAATGTCATAAGTTTGGCTGGTGCTTTGTTGTAAAAATTTAATACAATCTCCCTCAACGATGGAAATATTCGTCGCTTTCAATTGAAGTGCATTTGCTTGTAATTGTTTAATGGCACTTGTATTTTGTTCTATTAATTGCACATGCTTGGCAAAACGTGAAAGGGCTTCAAATGCCAAGCTACCACTGCCACTAAAGCAATCTAAGCAAGTTGCATCTTGAATATCATGCATTAACCAGTTAAATAATGTCTCTTTTGTGCGATCAGTTGTCGGACGAAGACCTAATGAATTTTTTACAAGGAGCTTTTTACCTCGCCATTTTCCTGAAATTAAACGAATGAAGCCTTCTTTCTTGTGTATATTGTTTTTTTCATTTGATTTATTACGCTGATTTTTGTGCATAAAATTCTTGGTCCGTCAAAACAGTGGTAGAATAGTAATAGTGGGTATATGCTCATGTCAAATTAATTATGAGTAAGGTTTTTAATAAATGTCAGAAAAAAATGGTTTATTTTCGTGGTTCGGTAGAAAATCAAAGAGACAAAACAATGAAATCTGCGTAGCAGAAAAAGTCGAACTCGAAAACGAGCCTTTAGTTGAAAACGAGCCTTTAGTTGAAGAGAAATCAACCGCAGAAGACGCAAATGTGATGAATTTGCCCGTTGAGACGTTAGCTGAAAATAAAAAGGATATCCAGGTTTTAGTGGCGGATAAATTAAATATTGATCGTGTGAAAATTGAAAAAAAGGCGTCTAAAAATAAAGGTGTGGCGCACTTCTCTGCTACCGATGGTGATGAATACATAGAAGTTGTTATGTTTGATCAAACGCCTGTTGAAGATGCAAACATTTCTGAAGATGAAAGATCACAGGGGCTCTGGAAACGTTTTAGACAGAGTTTAAGCAAAACCAATTTAAAGATCGGTAGTGGTCTATTTTCTCTTTTTAAAAATAAAAAAATTGATGATAATTTATTTGAAGAATTAGAAGATCGGTTAATTATTGCTGATATCGGTGTGGATACCACAATGAAAATTATCGCTCAATTGACGGATCATGTTGAGAGAAAATACTTAAACAATTCAGAAGCATTATATAAGCTACTCAAATCTAATCTTCTAAATATTTTGTCTGACGTTGAGCAAACTTTGCAGCCTGTTGCACAAGATATCAATGGCAAAAAAATGCCTTTTGTTATTTTAATGGTGGGTGTAAATGGTGTTGGTAAAACGACAACCATTGGCAAGCTCGCGAAACAATACCAACAGCAAGGAAAATCAGTTATGTTAGCCGCAGGAGATACATTTCGTGCGGCTGCGGTTGAACAATTACAAGTTTGGGGAGAGCGTAATGATATCCCTGTCATTGCGCAACAAACTGGTGCGGATAGCGCCTCGGTTTTATTTGATGCGATGGATGCAGCTAAGGCGCGTGGTATTGATGTTTTGCTTGCAGATACTGCAGGACGTTTACAAAATAAAGAGCATTTAATGCTTGAGTTAGAAAAAGTTGTCAGAATTATGCGCAAGAAAGATCCTACTGCCCCTCATGAAATTATGTTAACAATTGATGCGGGGACAGGGCAAAATGCAATAAGTCAAGTAAAGTTTTTTAATCAAGCGATTGGTCTTACGGGGATTACTCTAACTAAATTAGATGGCACAGCGAAAGGTGGGATAATTTTCTCTATTGCCGATAAATTTAAATTACCGATCCGCTATATTGGTACCGGAGAAACGATTAATGACTTACGTCAATTTAAAGCGCAAGAGTTCATTGATGCATTGTTTGATAAAGAAGATGAGAAAGCCCAGTGAGACGAGCATCAAATTTTTCGCCACATTGGATCTTTACATTTTAACGGAACTTTTTACAGTCAATTCTTTTTCTACCTTTGATGTCTGCGCGTTATTACTTTCGATGATTAGGTTTTTAATCGGTAATGTAATCGTGAAACGTGTAAAGACGCCAACTTCAGATTCAATATTAATAATGCCATTATGGCGCTTAATAATTTGTTCACATATGCTAAGTCCAATGCCAAGTCCGAAGTTACCCTCTCGTTTTGTTGTATAGTTTAGTTCAAAAACTCTTTGGATGATGTTTTTGGGGATCCCTGATCCATTATCTTCGATAATTACTTGTACAAATGCCTTGTTATTTTCACTGAGTATTTTTGTTGCAATGCGTATTAAACTTTGGCTTTTGGTTGCATCAATGGCATTGGCAATTATATTTGTCCAAACTTGCTGTAGCTCCTTTGGATGACAGTCAATTTTAGGTATCTTTTGATATTCCTTTAGAACTTGACGCTGTTTCAATTTGTTTTCAAAAATAAATAATGTTTCTTCAAGATCTTTATTAATGTCGGCTTTAACAACTTGTTGATTATCATGGCCAGCATAATGTTTTAAGCTTTTAACAAGATCTGTAATTCGTTTAGCACATACAATATTACTATGTAGTAATGAACCAATTTGATGATATTGATAGAGTAGGTGTATACTTTCTTCAAAGTTGTACTCATCATTGCTGGGTATGTCAGATATTTCAATGTTCATAGTCACGAGTTTTTTGGCTGTTTTTTTATCCCCAATTTGTTTTTGAAATACCTTTATGCGTTCTCTTATTGTAGACGTTGGTAGCGGAGCGGTGGTTAAACTTTTTGACAATACTTTTTGTATTACGTTTAAAAGTGTGTAGTTACTGCCTTTATACATTCTCTTTGTAATGAGTGCAGAGAGTGACTCTGAATTTCGCAAAATAGCCGAAATCGGGTTATTTAACTCATGGGCAACCCCTGCAACAAGGTTACCCAATACGACCATCTTTTCACTTTCAATGAGTTGAGAGTGGGCTTTCTTTAACGCTAATAGCGTTTCTTGCAAGGCGAGTTCGGTAGAAATACTTTGTTGCAGTCTGCGATTAAAGTTACGTAGTAATAAATTTGTGAATGGGCCGAGCAACTGTGTATTTGATTGCAAAATTTGCGAAAAAACTGTCTTGTTTACTTTTAATACTTCTGTTTTATTGAGTGTGATACAGCTACTAAAAGCGGGCTCTCCAGTCATAAATGACATGCTTCCAACGATTGATCCTGCATGCATTTGGATAATGTCTTGAATTTCTCCGAGTGAATTTATTTTACGCAATAGCAGGTCTCCTTTAACAATAAACCACAAAAAATCATTTTTATGTCCTTCTCGAGTAAGCAAGTGGTCTTTTCTATATGTTCGTTTAATTTGATGTTCATCTGATTTTTCAAGTAGCTCATATATTGAGTTAATGACCAAGGTTGAAAGTTCAGCATCACTGTATAGAGAACAATATAAAATATTATTTTGTAAATTTTTGTGTTTTTGATTTTTGTTTTTATGTTTAGAGCTAATATTATTTATTTTTTCTGAGTCTTGATTGTGTTGAGAGTATTTTATTGTAAATTTGTTGATTTGTTTTTTAACGACAGTGATTAATTCTTTTTTTTTGTATGGAAGTGATACAAAATGATGGATCTGTCCTTCATTGATGTAATGGATTAAACATTCAATAGAGGGATTGTTAGCATAAACTATTTTGCGAAAAAGTTGCTGAGGATCTTTAAACAACGCTAAGGCACTACCATCACTGAGTTGATGAGCACAAATAATGGCTGAAATGGATTGTTGTGTATTTTTTATTTTTTGTTTTGCTTCTTGCAGGTTGTTTGCTCGTACAATCACTAATCGATCATTTAAGTGAGCAAGATCTGCGCAAAGTTGACTTAGTCTCTGAATGTCGCTATCTACGCATAATAGAGTGATCATTGTGTAAACCCTTAAAATTGCAGTTGATCAATAGGTTGCGAGTATATACTATTTCTTTAGTATCGGCAGACTCAACCGCCAAATGCATAATCGTCATGCCGCTAATGCTAGCATATGTTTCATCATTATTTCGAATATATACCCATGTAACGTAAAAGTGCAAATTCAGCAAGGGAAATAGTACCAAGGTGATGGGTATAGTTATTCTACATAGAGATTTTATATCAACGCGTCTTGGTATTAGTTGCCTTGCCCTGCGGGGTACAAGATCGAAAACCAAGACTGCGTTACAATAATCGGAAAGTGAATAACAATTATCTAATATTGTGCATTGTTCTGATCATCGCTCTTGAGCCTGACAAAGCATTTTTACGTCACATGGGTATATCAGTGTATTTTTTAGTTTTCCAGCGCAAGAATTTGCAGAGTTCCCCCCTTGCTTTTTATTTTTACAAATTAACATGTAGATTGTTTCATGGCTGACCTTAATGGTATTTTTAATATCACTCTTTAGTCCCCAGTAATTTGTTCAAGCCTCCATTTCTCTTTGTGTTTTACTGTAATACATTCAATGTCATCAGGGATCATAACGGGGCATGAAACAGCTCTTGCACGCCTTTTAATTGCATTGTTATTTGCCTGTATAGCGCGATAACCTCGCTTGTCAATCTTACGTTTCAACTTTCGCGAAATCGTTGATTGATGCACACCAAGTTGCTTGGTTATTTTGGTTTGACTCATTGTGCTTTTATTAAGGGCGTAAAGTTGGTATCGTAAAGGCTCAGTCAGTTGTTTATGTTTTATCATTATTTGCATCTCTTGTAGGAGGAAAGGTAGTGAATATATTCAACTTTCTACTTTTCCAACTAATTTAAGTTATGCATTTGAGAATTGAGTCTAAGAGTGTGACATATTTATAAAACATAATAATGAATTGGAGTGTGCATGAAGGTATTATTTCCTGAGTTTGATTCTGTTAATGTGATGGTTGTTGGCGATGTGATGTTAGATCGCTATTGGCATGGGCCAGCAAATCGAATTTCCCCCGAGGCGCCGGTGCCTGTAATTAAAGTTGAACATACTCAGGAGCGTCCTGGTGGTGCGGCTAATGTGGCTTTAAATATTGCAGCGTTAGGTGCAAAAGCCACATTGATTGGCTTAGTTGGTGATGATGAGCCAGCAAATGTGCTACAAAAAGCCATGAAATCAGTACATGTGAAAACGGATTTTGTGATACTAGAAAATTTGTCTACCATTACTAAATTACGTGTTTTAAGTCGTAATCAACAGTTATTGCGTCTGGATTTTGAAGAATACTTTGATAATATCGATAGTACGCCCGTGTTAGAAAAAATAAAAGCAGGTTTGGTTGAAAATAATAAGGATCAAGTGGTTATTTTTTCTGATTATAATAAGGGCTCACTGGCGGATATTCAAACCATGATTCGGACAGTGAAAAAGTCAGGCGCAAAAGTATTAATTGATCCGAAAGGATCTGATTTTGAAAAATATCGTGGTGCGACCTTGCTGACACCTAACTTATCGGAATTTGAAGCAATTGTTGGCAAGTGCGATTCTGATCAAACGTTAATAGATCGGGGCATAGCACTTGTGAAGGAATTTGATTTAGAGGCAATTTTAGTGACACGTAGTGAAAACGGAATGACACTTATACGTGATGGGGCACCGGCTTTTCATCTGGCAACAAAAGCAAAAGAAGTATTTGATGTGACGGGGGCTGGTGACACTGTTATCGGATTGCTGGGTGCCTCACTTGCAGGTGGAAGTAGTTTTGAGAATGCGTGCATATTGGCAAATACTGGGGCTGGCATTGTTGTTGGGAAAATTGGTACCTCAACGGTTAGCACCATTGAATTGATGAATGCCGTGATTAGTCAACAAGACATTGGCTTTGGTGTATTAAATGAACAGCAATTAAAGCTTTCGGTTAAATTAGCACAAGATCGTGGTGAAAAAATAGTGATGACAAATGGCTGTTTTGATATTTTGCATGCTGGACATGTTTCATATTTAAATACAGCCAAAGAGCTAGGTCAACGCCTTATTGTGGCAGTAAACAGTGATAGCTCTGTACGAAAATTAAAAGGCGATTCACGCCCTATCAACTCTGTTGATCGCCGAATGGCGGTGTTAGCGGGACTGGGCGCTGTTGACTGGGTGATTGAATTTAGCGAAGAGACGCCACAACGGTTGATTGCAAATATACTGCCGAATATTCTAGTGAAAGGGGGAGATTATAAAGCCGAAGACATTGCAGGCGGTAAAGAGGTAATTGCCAATGGAGGAGAAGTGCGTGTGTTACAGTTTGAAGTTGGTTGCTCAACTACTGAGATGATTAAGGCAATTCGCAATGAAAATTAATTTTTTATGTTGGTATAAAAGACCATAATTAAAATAAAGTGTCAAGGCTAGATAGGAAGACCAATATTTGAACAAGTATTTAAAAATATCGGCGTCTTTTTCCATAAAATATAATGGGTTTTCACTCATCTTATTTCAAAATGAAGCATCAGATATGATCTCGATAACCAGAATAAAGTATAATTCCAGAAATATGTTAATCATCGCGAGGGCGATTGCATGCCTCCTCACTTGGCACAATATATAAATCCGTCGTTGCATTTCGAAGTGACATTGGTATAGAGTCTTCATATTGGGTTTGTTATGAGAATAAATGGTAGTCTTTTAAAAGCAATGGATGAAGTGAAACATTCTTTAGCTGTTCTTGTTATTGATGAGTTTGCTAGAGGTGAGTTCTCGGACGATCTGTATAATCGTTATAATACTTACTCATCCAATGATATATGCTCGGCTCAACAAAAAGTTCTCATGTTAGCTGAATTATATAATTGTCCAATTTTTTTAATTCAAATGGATCGCGATCTACCAGTAGGATCATATTATTATAATCATATGAGTGAACTAGGATCTTACCCGATGGCTACATCTAAATCATTGCGTGCGCTTCTTAGTAATCAGACCAGAGTGATTAATAAGCATACATCAAATGCTTTCGTGGATACAAATTTACGTATTCTATTAGCACAAACCAATCAATGTGAAGGTGTCGAAAATTTAGTTGTATTAGGCTGGCATTCTAATATGTGTGTTCCTGCAACCATAGGGATAAATGATAGATTGGAAGGGAATGATAGCACTGTTTATGGAGCAACAAATTACAATTTAGGTGTTCTAACATGTCAACAAGTATTAAGTGGTAGTGATGTTTTTTGGGCTGATAGCTCTGACTTCATTAAATTTTATAGTTATCTTTAGTTCCATCGCTCTCAACGGTTTAATTGTTCAATAATGGCAGCTTGATAAAAGGCGAAGCGCAATTAAAAGTGATGCGCTTTTGTGTTGTTGGATGAGTCAGCGTTATACCGCTAGCATGCAAAGCTAACCTATCTGGCGATGCTTTTTTTCCTAGCGGAGTGGCATAAAAATCATCACCTAGAATGGGGTGTCCAATTTGCTGCATGTGCACGCGTAGTTGATGTGTTTTTCCTGTTAGGGGGGTTAATTTTACTAATGTATTTTGGCTTTCTCGTGTAACAACTTCCCATTGTGTTTGTGAGCACTTCCCTTGCTCGAAATCAACAATTTGACGAGGACGATTATCCCAATCACAACGGATCGGTAAATCAACAAATCCATGATCTTCTTTAATCACACCTTCAACACGCGCAAAATAAGTTTTATGTATTCGTTTTTGCTGGAATTGCTTGCCCATATGGCTTTGTGCTGACTTGTTCATTGCTAAAATAATAATACCTGAGGTGGCTAAGTCAAGACGGTGTACAACACAGGCTTTCGGCCAGACGCGTAGAATTCGCAATGCTAGACTATCTTTGTGCTTATGTTCTCGTCCAGGGACACTGAGTAAACCTGCAGGCTTATTTAGAACAATTATATCTTCATCTTGATAGATAATATCAAGGTAAGGGTGCATCGGCGGGTTATACACAAAATTTGGCATACGCGATCTTTTTGTTATAAAAAAGTTTGACATTTTATACCAAGTTTACGCCAAGATACAACGTCAACAAGACCATTGTGCATTTTGAAATAGACTCTGATGAAGTTTGAATTTTAGGGTGAATTTGTGACGCCTGGCTTGCGTAAGTTATTCTATGTGGTATCGTTTTGATGTTATGCTTTATTGTTTGCATTTTTAGGTAACATCCGAAAATATAACCTTTAATTTTTGTTTGTGGATCAGCTAATTCTTTAATCTTCGTACAACAACGAAAGTGGGAAAGTATCTATGGCACGTCAACGGCAAAAAATTCGTAAACCAAAACTTCGTACTGGTAGGCAAGACCCGTATAAAAATAAAAAGGCAGGCAAACTGCTTGAGCAAGGTCTAACCTTGCATCAAAACGGACAATTAGCACAAGCCAAAGTTATCTATGAACGAGTGTTGTTAAAAGAGCCGAGGCACTTTGATGCATTACATTTATTGGGTGTGGTTGCCGTTCAAAGTGACAATTCAGTATTGGCTTTAGAGTTGATTAGTAAAGCAATTAAGATTAATCCAAATGTCCCTAGTGCACAATACAATCAGGGCATTGCGCTTAAAAATCTTGGCTATTTAGATAAAGCCTTAGCAAGCTATGATAAAGCCATTAGTCTCAAATACGATTATGCCGAAGCCTTCTTCGACCGTGCAATAACGCTACACAAGCTCAATCGCCTTGTCGACTCATTGGCAAGTTATGACGCCGCCATTGCCATCAACCCTAATTACGGAGAAGCGTTTAATAATCGTGGGAATACGCTAAGAGAACTTGATCGCTTAGACGAGTCCGTCGCTAGTTACGATAAGGCCATTGCCATCAAGCCAAATTACGCCGACGCATTCTACAATCGTGGCATTTCGCTAAAAAATCTCAATCGCTTAGACGAGGCTGTCGTGAGTTACGATAATGCCCTTATCCTCAAACCTGATTACGTCGAAGTGCATTACAACCGTGGCAATGTCCTTCAAGATGTCAATCGTTTTGAGGAAGCATTAGCTTGCTATAACAAGGCTATTGCCATCAAACCTGATCATGTTGAAAGCTACATTAATTGTGGTATTACTCTAAATTCACTTGAGCGCTTTGACGAGGCATTGGCAAGCTATAACAAAGCGATTTCTATCAAAGCTGATAACGCTGAAGCGTTTAGTAATCGTGGCAATACGCTTGTAAAGCTTAAATGTTTGGAGGAAGCATTTGTCAGCTATAACAAAAGCCTTACTATAAAACCAGATAGTGATTTCTTGTTTGGTACAAAGCTTCACACTCAAATGAATTTGTGCGATTGGGCAAATATATCAGCACAATTGTCTCAACTATTGCAAGGTCTTATTGATCGAAGAAAAATTATAGGTCCTTTCCCTTTATTAGGTTTACTTGACAAGCCAGCGTTGCAATTGCAGGCAACACAAATGTATGTAAACACGCTTTACCCATCGGGTCAATTAGTTGACGATTTAGTTGCACGCAAGGTGAATAAAAAAATTCGCATTGGATACTATTCTGCAGATTTTTACAATCATGCCACCGCCTATTTAATGGTTGAATTTTTTGAAACTCATGATCGTCAAAAATTCGAGATTTATGGCTTTTCATTAGCCTCTAATGAAAACGATGAAATGTGCCAGCGGGTAGTGGGTGCGTTTGATCATTTTTATGAGGTCGCAAATAAGCGTGATGGTGAAGTGACCAAGATGTCCAGAGAATTAGGTATTGATATTGCTGTTGATTTAAAGGGTTTCACTAAAAACGCCAGAACAGGAATATTTGCCAAGCGTTGCGCGCCAATTCAGGTCAATTATCTTGGTTATCCAGGCACTATGGCGGCATCTTATATCGATTATATCATCGCCGATAAGATATTAATTCCACAGGAAAGCCAGCAATACTACAGAGAAAAGATTGTTTATATGCCAAGTAGCTACCAGGTTAACGACTCCAAACGTGAGATATCAGATAAAATACTTTCAAGGAAGGATGTGGGGTTACCATCGAGCGGTTTTGTTTTTTGTTGCTTTAACAACAGCTATAAAATTTTGCCTGCCACTTTTAATGGGTGGATGCGGATCCTCAAAGCGGTAGATCATAGTGTGCTTTGGCTTCTTGAATGCTACCCTGCAGTCGTTAATAACTTACGAAAAGAGGCGCAGGTTAGCGGGGTTGATCCAAACCGTTTAATATTTGCGAAAAAAATTAAAATTGATGATCATCTTGCTCGTCATCAACTTGCTGATTTGTTTATAGATACATTGCCGTGTAATGCTCACACGACTGCCAGTGATGCGCTATGGGCTGGGCTACCTGTCTTAACACTAATCGGTATATGTTTTGCAGGTCGAGTTGCTGCAAGCTTGCTTAACGCGATGGATCTGTCTGAGCTTATCACTGGTACGCAAGTACAATATGAATCAAAAGCAATTGAACTTGCAAACAATCCAAAGCTGCTTAGTGAGATCAAAAAAAAGCTTGAGCGTAACCGACTAACTTCTTCACTTTTTAATGGGGAGATGTTTGCACGTAATATTGAAACAGCTTTTACACAGATGTATCAGCGTTACCAATCAGGGCAAGTACCAGAGAACATAAACCTATGTGCCCTTCAAGATGAAAAGTCACCAAAGAAAATTGAGCCAATGTATTCGGCATAAAATTTCCCTCTCGATATTAATTAGGTTAATCATTAAGAGATATTTGCTGTTGCGCCTTATTCTGATTATCGAGTACGCGGCTGATGTTTCACCTTGATAGTCACATGGGTATATATCTCGATGTTCCATTTTAAGTGACATGGGTAATTATGCCCTTTAATTGTCGTACGACAACGAAAGAGGAAGAAGCATCTATGGCACGTAAACGCCCTAAAATTAGGAGCCGAAAACGGCGCTCTGCACAACCAGTCAATTTAAAAAATAAACAGGTAGATATATTGTTTCAAAAAGGTGTGGATTGTCATATGAAGGGACAATTAGCGAAAGCCAAGGCAAGCTATGAACAAGTGCTGATAAAAGATCCGAAGCACTTTAATACACTGCATACATTGGGTTTATTGGCGTTACAAAATAACGAGCCAGCAATAGCTGTCGAGTTGCTTAACAAAGCTATTGAAATCAATGTGTCGAATGCTGATCCTTTCCTGAATATTGCGATAGCGCTGACACAGCTCAACCGTTTTGAGGAAGCTGTGGCATGTTATGATAACGCAATCGCTATCCAACCAGATAATATCGAAGCATTAATTAATCGTGGCGGGGTACTACAAAAACTCAATCGCATAGAAGCGGCATTAATGAGTTATGACAAAGCCATTGCTATCCAACCAAAGTACGTTCAAGCATTAATTAATCGTGGTATTGCATTGAAAGTCCTAAAACGCTTTGATGAAGCATTAGCTGAATACGACAAAGCCATTGCGATCGATCCAAATTGTGTGCAAGCATTGATCAGTCGAGGTGTTACACTCAAGCTACTTAATCGTTTTGATGAGTCCTTAGCGAGTTATAACCGGGCGCTTACCATTAATCCAGATGACGCGGGCGCATGGTATAACCTTGCTAATCTAAACCAGGATATGAAACAGTATGATAAGGCACTCGCGAACTATAATAAATCTATTGCCATTAACCCCAATAGTGCATTAGCGTTTAATAATCGTGGCATTGTGCTCGAAAAACTCAAATGCTACGATGATGCATTGACAAGTTTTGACAAAGCGATTGCACTTAATCCTAATAATGCCAGTACTTTAAATAATCGAGGTAGTGTGCTTGAAAAACTTAGTCGCCCATATGATGCATTGGCAAGTTTTGATAAGGCGATTGCGCTCAATCCTAATTTCGCTAGTGCTTTCAATAATCGAGGTGTTATTCTGACTCATCTTGATCGTTTGGATGAGGCATTAGTTAGCTATAACAAGGCCATTGCTATCAATTCCGATGATGCAAACGCATTCTACAACCGAGGTAATGCCCTGAAAGATCTAACGCGTTTAGATGAGGCATTAGTTAGCTATCAAAAAGCCATTGCTCTCAACCCAAATAACGCATCAGCGTTTAATAATCTTGGCAGTGTGCTAATAGAGCTCGGGCGTGTAGAGCAAGCGTTAGTCTGCTATAACAAAGCCTTTACTATCAGTCCTAACATTGATTTCTTGTTTGGTATAAAGCTTCATACACAAATGAAGTTGTGCGATTGGAGTGATCTATCCGCACAGCTGTATCAGGTAGAATTAGGTGTTCTTGATGGCAGAACGTTTACAAGTCCATTCCCTTTATTAGGGGTACTTGATAACCCTGATTTGCAATTATTGGCATCAAAGATTTATGTTAACAAGCGTTACCCCGCTAATCAATTGCATGATGATTTTGCTGTGAGCAAGGTGAATGATAAAATTCGCATCGGATACTATTCGTCAGATTTTTACAATCATGCCACGGCCTATTTAATGGCTGAATTGTTTGAAACTCATGATCGTCAAAAATTCGAGATTTATGGATTTTCTTTTGGCTCATATATAAACGATGAAATGCGTCTACGGATAGCGGGTGCACTTGATCATCTTTATGATATCGGAAACAAACGTGATGGTGAAGTGGCTAAGATATCCAGAGAATTAGGTATTGATATTGCAGTCAACTTAAAGGGTTTCACTAAAAACGCCAGAACAGGAATATTTGCCAATCATTGCGCACCAATACAGGTCAATTACCTTGGTTATCCAGGCACTATGGCTGCCTCTTATATCGATTATATCATCGCAGACAGAACATTAATTCCACAAGAAAGTCAGCAATACTATAGCGAAAAGGTTGTTTATTTGCCAGGTAGCTACCAGGTTAATGATTCAAAACGCAAGATTTCAAATAAAATATTTTTGAGGAAGGACGTTGGATTACCTGAGAATTCATTTGTTTTTTGTTGTTTTAATAACAGTTATAAAATTCTGCCACCCTCCTTTGATGGGTGGATGCGGATCCTAAAAGCGGTAGATCATAGTGTTCTCTGGCTTCTTGAATGCTACCCTGCAGTCGCTAAGAACTTACGAAAAGAGGCGAAGGTTAGAGGGGTGGATCCTTGTCGTTTGATATTTGCAAAAAAAATTCAACTAGATGATCATCTTGCTCGTCATCAACTTGCTGATTTGTTCATAGACACATTGCCGTGTAATGCCCACACGACTGCGAGCGATGCGCTATGGGCAGGGCTACCTGTCTTGACATGTATTGGTAAATCTTTTTCCAGTCGAGTTGCGGCAAGCTTGCTTAACGCGATGGATCTGTCCGATCTTATCACTGATACGCAATTGCAATATGAAGCAAAAGCAATCGAACTGGCAAACAATCCTGAGTTGCTTACAGAGATCAAAAAAAAGCTTGAGCGTAACCGATTGACCTCTTCGCTTTTTAATGGGCAACAGTTTGCTCGTAATATTGAAGCAGCTTTTATACAGATGTATCAGCGTTACCAATCAGGGCAAGTGTCTGACCACATAACTATAGAAGCCTTTTAAATTTTGTTTAGGTTGACATGGGCATTTTATAATTTAC
>JAGLDN010000230.1 GCA_023145575.1 Psychromonas sp. | reverse complement strand
GATATGACACTGCGTGATATCGAACGTATTTTATACTTTGAATCTTTCGTTGTGACCGAGTGTGGCATGACGGATCTTGAAAAACGCCAAATTTTGCTTGAAGACGAATATTTAGAAATGGTTGCACTGTGGGGGGACGAGTTTGAAGCAATGATGGGTGCTGAAGCTGTATTGTCTTTGCTTAAAGATATGGACCTTCCGCACGAAATTGAAGTGATGCGTGAAGAGTTAGAAACAACTAATTCTGAAACTAAACGTAAAAAGCTAGTAAAACGGTTGAAACTGGTGGAATCTTTCCACCAGTCTTCAAATAAACCTGAATGGATGATCTTGACCGTATTACCTGTTCTTCCGCCTGATTTACGTCCGTTAGTACCACTCGATGGTGGACGGTTTGCAACCTCTGATCTTAATGATTTATATCGACGAGTGATTAACCGTAATAACCGTCTAAAGCGTCTACTTGATTTAGCCGCCCCTGATATCATTGTGCGTAACGAAAAACGTATGTTACAAGAATCTGTTGATGCGTTGCTTGATAATGGTCGTCGTGGGCGTGCAATTACAGGATCGAACAAGCGTCCTTTGAAATCACTTGCTGATATGATCAAAGGAAAACAAGGCCGTTTCCGTCAAAATCTATTGGGTAAACGCGTTGACTATTCTGGTCGATCGGTTATTACTGTAGGTCCGACATTGCGTTTACATCAATGTGGGCTGCCCAAGAAAATGGCACTTGAGCTATTCAAACCCTTTGTTTACGGTAAACTAGAAGAACAAGGACATTCGACAACAATTAAAGCGGCTAAAAAATTAGTTGATAACGAAGTACCTGAAGTCTGGGATATTTTAGAAGAAGTTATCCATGAACATCCTGTGCTGTTAAACCGTGCGCCAACGCTTCACCGACTTGGCATCCAAGCATTTGAACCAGTATTAATAGAAGGTAAAGCTATCCAACTTCATCCGCTTGTGTGTTCCGCATACAACGCCGATTTCGATGGTGATCAAATGGCAGTACACGTACCATTAACCATTGAAGCTCAGCTTGAAGCTCGCACCTTGATGATGTCAACGAATAATATTTTATCACCTGCGAATGGTGAACCTATTATCGTACCATCACAAGATGTTGTATTAGGTTTGTACTACATGACCCGTAGGCGCATTAACGCCAAAGGTGAAGGCATGTGGTTCCAAAATGCCAAAGAAGCAGAAAAAGCATACCGAGCACAAGTTGCTGATTTACAAGCTATAGTAAAGGTGCGGATGACGCAGGCAAATATTACTGACCCTGAATCAGATACTGAAATAACGGAAACAACTGAAATTGTTGAGACAACAGTGGGTCGTGCGATCTTATCGCTCATTATGCCCAAAGGCTTACCCTTTAAACACATTGATTTAAACATGGGTAAAAAAGCAATTTCTAGCATACTCAATGAATGTTACCGTTTATTAGGCATTAAAAAGACTGTTATTTTTGCCGATCAGTTAATGTACACAGGCTTTGAATACGCAACACTCTCTGGTGCATCTGTTGGTATCGGTGACATGGTTATCCCTGAAAACAAATACTCACTCGTTGCAGCTGCAGAAGCCGAGGTATCTGAAATTTCAAAACAATTTCAAGCAGGTCTTGTTACCTCAGGTGAGCGTTATAATAAAGTCATTGATATTTGGACAAGTACTAATGATCAAGTTGCAAAAGCAATGATGGACAACTTGTCAAAAGAAATGGTATTAAACGCAAAAGGTGAAGAAGTAGAACAAGATTCATTTAACAGCGTATACATGATGGCAGATTCTGGCGCGCGTGGTAGTGCAGCTCAAATCCGTCAATTAGCTGGCATGCGTGGTCTAATGGCGAAACCAGATGGATCAATCATAGAAACACCCATCACAGCAAATTTTAAAGAAGGCCTCAACGTTCTTCAATATTTTATCTCAACACATGGTGCGCGTAAAGGTTTGGCGGATACAGCACTTAAAACAGCAAACTCGGGTTACTTAACACGTCGTTTAGTTGATATTGCACAAGATTTGGTAATTACCGAAGAAGACTGTAGCAGTACTGAAGGCTTACTCGTCACGCCACTCATTCAAGGTGGGGATATTGTTGAACCGCTTCGCGAACGTGTGCTGGGCCGAGTGGTTGCAAAAGATTTAATAAAACCAGGTACTAAAAATCAAATATTGATTGAACGAAACACATTACTCAATGAAAAAGAATGTGACATTATCGAAGACGCTTCAGTCGATCAAATTTGGGTACGCTCTGTGATTACTTGTGATTCAGACTTTGGTACATGTGCGGCTTGTTACGGTCGTGATCTGGCTCGTGGTCATCTCGTTGGTCAAGGAGAAGCTGTTGGTGTTATGGCTGCCCAGTCAATCGGAGAGCCTGGAACACAGCTAACAATGCGTACATTCCACATCGGTGGTGCAGCATCTCGTGCGACTTCTGAAAACAACGTACAAGTTAAAAATAAAGGTAAGATCAAACTTAACAATGCACAATTTGTTATCAATTCAGAGGATAAAGTCGTTATTATTTCTCGTTCGACTGAATTAACGATTATTGATGACTTAGGTCGTACTAAAGAAAATCATAAATTACCCTACGGGGCAATACTTGATAAACAAGATGGTGCAAGCATCACTGCGGGTGAAATTATTGCAAACTGGGATCCACATACACATCCAATAATTACTGAAGTCGCGGGGAAAATTGAGTTTGTTGATTTCATTGAAGGTATCACCATTAACAAACAAACCGATGATTTAACTGGCTTATCAAGTATAGTTATTATCGATCCAGCACAGCGGTCAAGTGCAGGTAAAGAGATGCGTCCGACAGCTAAATTAGTTGATAAAGAAGGTAAAGATCTCTTTATTGCAGGTACAAAGGTAGTTGCTCAATATGCATTACCAGGAAAAGCCATTGTTAGCCTCGAAGATGGCGCAAAGGTAAATGTTGGTGATGCCGTGGCACGTATCCCACAAGAATCATCTAAAACACGTGATATTACTGGTGGTCTACCACGTGTTGCTGACTTGTTTGAAGCGCGTATTCCAAAAGATGCCGCGATTCTTGCTGAGACATCAGGCACATTATCATTTGGTAAAGAGACGAAAAGCAAGGTTCGGTTACTTATCACTCAATCTAATGGTGAAGTGTATGAAAAAATGATCCCTAAATGGCGACAAGTAAACATCTTTGAGGGCGAGAAAATTGAAATTGGAGAAGTTATTTCAGATGGGCCTGAATCTCCCCATGACATCTTACGACTTCGTGGTATTAGCCCCGTTGCTAACTACATCACTAACGAAGTTCAAGATGTTTATCGTTTGCAAGGCGTTAAAATTAATGATAAACACATTGAAGTTATCGTTAGTCAAATGCTCCGTAAATGTGTGATCACCGAAAGTGGGGATTCACAATTTTTAAAAGGTGATCAAGCGGAAGTGGTGCGCGTGATCATAAATAACCGAAAATTGAAAGAAGAAGGTAAAGCGCCAGCTAAATATGATTACCAATTATTAGGTATTACTAAAGCATCGCTTGCAACTGAATCATTTATCTCAGCCGCCTCGTTTCAAGAAACAACTCGCGTTCTTACAGAGGCCGCTGTCGCTGGTAAGTGTGACAAACTATACGGACTCAAAGAGAACGTTATCGTTGGTCGATTGATCTCAGCAGGTACTGGTTTTGCATATCATAAAGCACGAGCAGCAGCGAAAGAGCATGGGAATAAAGTCGCTGCGACGGTTGTTGATACAAATGAAGCAGAGCAAAATCTTGCAGAATTATTAAACGCAGTTGATTTTGGTGAGTAACCATTAACGTAAAATGGCAAGTATCTTCGTTATTTACAAGTTGTGATTGAACTTGTTAAAGAATCAATATTCTGATGCTTGCTATTTATCGTAATTGGTATTATTTCAACACATGTTGAGATTTTTATTCTTATTGTAACTGAAATAAAAGGTGCTTTGGCACATTATTTGATTCAACAAATAAAAATATAATGCCCCACGAATTTCAAACAATGATAGTCGTGATGTGACGCGAATGCGCTTCATGATTTTCGCCTTGCTTTAGAAGTGCAATGAATAACATGCTTTTAAATTTAGCCTTCTTCTAGCAGAGGTAATAAATCATTATTGAGGTTTACTTTAAAATATACCAATCATCAAAGTCAGACAGATGTGTAAATTTTCTTTTATATCCATTGCTGGTTAACAAATCGAATATTTTCTTCCGCATAGGTGTGTGGTTGTGTTCGCAAGTAATAACCTTAAATTGATACTGATTAAAATCAAAGTCTTTTAATATGTCATATTCACTTCCCTCTGTATCAATTGACAAATAATCAATAGTACATGGTGCTTGGTGTTTTTTTAATAAGTCAATTAATGAGATAGTTTCAACCTCATACAATGTTCCTTTTTTGCGGGTTGTTGAATGACCATCAACATTAGAAAATTTATCGATCGTTGATAACTCACCAACTTCAGTCTGATTGAATGTTAAGGTTTCTCCTGTTTTATTCCAAACGCATTTTGTTTCTATAGCAGTATTTCTGTTTTTCTTCAAGTCTTGATGCCACATGCTTGCTGGCTCAGCTAAAATACCTTGCCAAGCAAATTCTTTTTCTAAAAGATACGAATTAGACAAATCAATACCATTGGTCGCACCGAATTCCACAAAAAAACCATTTTTCTTGAATTGAAGCTCACTCAAGACAAATAAATCTTGTTTTAATTGTGATTTAGATAACTCCAAACAGTCCATAAACTGGTTGCGATTTTCTGTTTTTGTAGCTTTAAGTAACTCTATGACTTTTTTATAGCATGTGTGAGCTTGAGCAAGTAGTTATTATTAGGCGACAATTAACTTG
>JAGLDN010000023.1 GCA_023145575.1 Psychromonas sp. | reverse complement strand
AAGTTAATTGTCGCCTAATAATTTTCACCCATTTCAGCCTTAAGTGATTTGTACATACTAAATAAATCATCTTGTTTAGCGACACAAAATTTATGAAGAACGCCTTTTTGCTGTTTATAGCTAAAACCATTATGATGAAGCCATCTATTAAGTTCTGACACTCAATATTTAACGCCAAAAGTAATTTTGATAAAGCTACAGATTTGATGTGCATGAAAATAAGTAATTTAGCTTAAATGCTTAATGAGTTGCATAGTTTGTTCTTTATCTAGATGACTAAACGAGGCAAAATTTTCAGGGGCAAGTTTCTGTTCAGCAATGAAGTTCTTAATATGGCGAAATATTGTACTTTCATGAACAAGCAAAGAGTGAACTATCATGACAATAGTCCAACTTTTCGCATGCAACAAAACGATTTTTATACGGTCACGCTCATAACCATCACGAACTTTACTGTGTCGTAATTATAAAGCGGCTTTTAATTCTGGTGTCAATTTGATATTCATTGGGCTCGTTTGATCTTCTATAACTAAAAAATCAAGCATCTTCATTGATCACAGATATATACACATCCAAAGCTAATAACAATACAGCCCTGCCCATGTTAAGTATTACTCTTCAGGTGCAAGCCAACGAAGAAAGATAAGAGCATGGACTCGGAAGATAAATTAATATCACTATTTTTGCTGATCAAGCTTACAAAAGACCAGATGAAGAAAAAGTTGAGTTAGGGCAGAGGTTAAAGGTATTGCCCCTATAAAAAACTAAAGTGTCAAAAGAACTTATCGGCAGAGGAAAAAATATTCAAATGCAGTAACACGTATGAGGTAGCCTATTGAAGCATTATTTGCTTGGTTCAATCAAGTTACTGGCATTGAGGATGCATCAAACGTACGTTCGTCAACTGGGTTACTTGCACCTATTTTATGGAAGACTTGCAGCGAGTTACCATGTTTAGAAGTTACCCTGAACTCGGCTTTTGATTCAAATATATACCCATATTAACAAAATCCTTAATATCTATTGAGAACCTACAATTCAAATAATAATAAATATTGTATGCTTACTTATACCTGTTGAAATGTTATTATGACAGTAAAATATAAATAACATTTAAATTAATTTTACAAATGAGGATAAACAGATAAATAATGACTTACCTTAAGTGTCAGAATAAAGGCGAAAAGCGCTTCATTACTCTTCAACAAAAAAGTTTAGCTCCGACATATATGAATAAATTGTCATTGCAAAATGAGATGAAATGCCATCAGATAGGTAATGGAATGGTGCCAGTTTTATTGGGTGAGCTAAACAGTTTTGACGTGCTTTTATTGCAAGGAGAACTGTGTACATTCCAAGATGTTCGGATACATGCGCAGCAGTGGAAAGAGTCAACTGACCTAGTAATGCCTAGAAAACATGAGGATAACATATCACCAGTAGGCATCGAAAAAAATATTGGTAAAAATACTCGTGGAAAAGGAGAGGCTGTTAACACTGCAAAGATTAATAAATCGTGCTCAACGGACGCTTTTCGTGGAGATATGATCTCAATGTTAATCGGTGAATATATTTTGTCGCAGCAAGATTTTCAATTAAATGGTTTAATGTCAATTAATTGGACTCGTTTGTATCGTTCTTCAAAAATCAAAGTTGATGTCGGCTTAGGTTACGGTTGGACACATCATTATAGCGCACAGTTGCATGAGCGTTATACACCACCACCCAAGGTTGGCCCTAAAGTGCTTGGACATCATTGGATGGAATTCATCGACCAATACGGCGATAGCTTTACCTTTGATAGGATGAAATTAGGGGAGACTAGCCATCACGCAAGTACTGGATTAGCCCTGTTATTTGCTCGATCAGATTGCTACATACTCATCCACCCCAATGAAGGGTATTGGAATTTTAATAAAATAAATGATCAGTGGCTTTTGACAACCATCAATAATGACATGGGCTCTGCTCTGCAACTTAGTTACGATAATAAGAATCTTTTAACCCGCATTTCTTGTAGCCCAAGACGTGGCATTACATTGTTCTATAATAGCATGGATCATATTATACGTATTGTACCTCATATCATTGACGAGGAAGGTCAAGAGAAATTATTACCCGAGCCACTTGCATGTTATCAATTTAATTTATCAGGCACTTTAATTATAGCAACTGACAGTAATAATATTACTGAGCGTTATAAATATCTCGCCTGTGGATTACTAGATAAGCGTATTCTCGCTTCGGGTTTTTGTCATTATTTCGAATGGCTAGGAGATGACGAAAATGCTAAATGTAGACAGCAATGGGGAGACACTGGCGCTTATCATTACACCTTTGATTATGATGGAAATAAAAGCAGTCGGACTGATGTTTTAGGTCATACGGAGTTTTATTATCATGATGACAATGGATTACTTACCCGTTTTATTAATGCTCGCGGGTACCAAACGACCTATCAATATGATGCTCAGAACCGCAAAATACAGCAAATCAATGCTCAAAATCAAATAACGCGTTTTATTTATAATGATGCAGGGAAACTCACGGAGCAAATAGAAACCGACGGTAGTAAAGAACAGTTTTTATACAATAACTTTGATAAACACATCATGACAACAGACGCACTTGGGCGTAAATTTAAACGCCATTTTACGCCATCAGGGCGATTATTATCAGAGACAAACCCTGAAGGACGAAAAGCCTACCTTAAATATAACGATAAAGGTTTATTATCTAAAAAAATAGATATTAATGGCATTTGTACTGAATTACAATGGAGCGATCAAGGTGATTTATTAGCACAAAAAGTTGCGGATAAAATCACACGTTACAGTTACGATGGATTAGGGCGCTTAAATGCTGTCTGTGATGCACAAAATTTAACTATCGAATATTGTCGAAATAAAAGTGGTCAAATTGTTGAACAACATACTTATCAACAAGGGCGAAAAGACGCGAAAATGAGCCGTTATGAATATGATAAGTCAGGACGTTTAAGCGTTTTACAAGATACTTTAGGCCACATTACCTATTATGATTATGCGGGACTTTCTCAGCCGAATAAAATAACATTTGCCGATGGCAGTTGGGTTAAGTATCAATACGATAATCACCTCAACTTAACAAATATTGAACGATGTGATGAAGCGAATTACTATATAAAATACAGTCCCACCCAACAACCTACACAAATCACTGGCTTTGATGGGCGCGTACAACATTACCAATATGATGAGTTAGATAACCTTATCAGCATTAAAGATGGTAAGGATCGCCTTGTTGAATTTCGACGTAATAAACGAGGGCAGATAGTTGATCAACACGCGGTTAAAACAAATGTACAATGCAATTTTAATCACCATAACGTTTATCAGTATGATAAACTTGGGCGCGTGAAGCTTGCCTATAATAGTGACTGTAAAATCGAGCTTGTTTATCATCGTAATGGGAAAATTAGTCAAAGTAAACATGATCATCACAGGTTTAATTATAATTATGATCGGCAAGGCCAGCGCAGTTGTATAATGCTGCCTGATAGCAGTCTACTGCATTATCAATATGATAAAAACGGGCTATTAAGGCAGATAAACTTAAGTTTATCAAGTGGAATGAAACAACGAGTATTAAATTTAAACTATAACAGTTTAAAGTTGCCAACAAAGCTACATCAAGGCAATGGACTTTTGTTAGAACAAGCATTTGATGCGCAATCATGTTTAATTGAGCAACGCTGGGAGAGTAAAACACAAAATTCACCAGCAAATAGCGTTTATTTACAACAACGCCGATACTCCTATAATGCCTTAAATCAATTAGTAAAAAGCAATGAATTATTGCGTGTTAATGAGTCGAGTAAAAGCATTGAACACTCTTATACTTATAACGTATTAAGACAATTAATACGTTGTGATGTTACGGATCCTACACAAAGCGATAGCAATAAAAAATGTAACAGTAAAGTATACTCGTGGAGTGCTTTTGGTGATCCACAAGGTATTTATACGTTGGATACAAAACAGCAGGAAGTCTGTATAGAGCATGATCGCCTGATTAGTTTTAAAGGTCGCGATTATATTTATGATGGATGTGGTAACCAAATAAAAAGTACAGCGGCAGGTTATTTACAAAACCGCAGTTTTAATGGTTTAAATCAACTGTGCTATATTAACGTTAACGGCAAACTCAGCCATTATCATTATGATGCCCTAGGCAGACGAAGTGCTAAAATTACCGAAGCAGGCAAAATCGAGTATATGTGGGACGGCAACCAACTCATTGGTGAATTCAGTAAAGGAGCGTACCGCTGGTACATTTACCATCCTGATACATTTTTACCTATTGCATTAATAGATCAAGGTGAAGTATATTATTATCATCTTGACCAACTCGGTACGCCAATTTATTTAACCGACAAAAACCAGCAAATAGTATGGCAAAATAACAGCGACGTTTTTGGTTGTGAACTTGACAGTAAGGAGTGCACAATCCAAAATAAAATAAATAACCCACTGCGTTTTCAAGGTCAGTATTTTGATGTTGAATCGTCTTTACATTACAATCGTTTTCGTTATTATTGCTCACATCAAGAGCGTTTTATCCAGCAAAATCCAATTGGGCTAGCGGGAGGCATAAACCTTTACCAATACTTAGCAGATCCAGTTAACTGGATCGTGCCATTTGGTTTGTAGTGCCAGGATATATACCCATATTATACTGGGGGAAGTCTATACCCGTTACTAATCAAAGTACTTTATTTAGTCGTCAGTTCGGACACTAAGGCAAGGCGCAGTTTGATGACATCTCAACGATTGGCTTCGCAATCGTTTGCAGGTAGTTTACATGAACAGATATTTAAACTTTAATGGTTAGCCCTTATCGAATACTGCAACGCGATCTACTCATTAATTAACTACGTTAATTAATTGCCGTAGTTTAAATAAAAAAAGCCTTATTTAAACTTTATTAGTTTTCGAGCTGCGACCCAATGGGCCAGCGTTGAGGCAAACATATGCGTTGTTGACAATTATTGATTTAACTCGTTAGATCTTCAATTTGTCGTCTAGAATCTGTTGACCTCACAGCTTGCTATATTTTGCATTTTGATTGATAACGGATATATAACGGAAGGCTGGTGTTGTTTTAGTCTCACTTAATATGCTTACAAATTAGCACGGATTAAATTTAAAATAAGGGATGGATCCATCCCTTATTATATTAAGACTTGATCGTTTTTATAAATTATTGCTAGTTAGCAGGCTTAATTTATTTTTTTTAAATATATTGTACCAAGCGTCATAGGTCGACCATTCGCATCTTTATCTCCACCTTGATCACCTGTTTTTAGCACTGTAATAGGTTTACCCTTAACAGTAATTTTGGAAACTTGAAAAATATCAGGCAATATTTTACCAATGTTAAAGTTTTCATTAGCGCTTTCTGTTTCAGTAGCTAGACCAGTAAGGTTGACGATTTCAGACATCTGCCAGCCAGTTATCCCATAGAGACCATATATTTTACCGATGTACTCACCTTTGTTAAATGATTCTACTATTTTTGGATGCAGTAGCATGATGTTTATCAGTCTGTTGTTGATATTTATATCGGTATGCTCATCTGCCGATCCCTTATCAGTCACTTTACCCAATGTTATAAACCCTACTTCATCGCTGTAAAACATACTGTCATCATGCTTACACTTATCTCCACCTGAAATATCATTCGCAAAAAACATAATAATTGCTTCGAGTTCATTCTTAGAGCCACTTGCCGTTTTAGATTCCATAAAAGTATAGTTTTTTATATAATGATAACCGTTAGGGTAACCTGAAGTACCTAGTGATATTTGACATCCCGTAGTCCAAGTTCCGAGTATCCCCGCTTCTTTTGGCGTAGGCCCTGGCGTTGGCCCTGGCGCTGGCGGGTCATTACTAGACTTTCCACCACAGGCAGTTAATAAGATAACGAGGCTGCAGAATAAAGCGAGTTGTAATTTGTTTTTAATTTTCATTGTGTATTTCTTTATTCAAATGATTGCTCTGAACTATTAAAATACTAATTTACTTTAGGTTATTTTACACTTATTTAATGGCTGTTATTAATGTGTTATTTGTTTTTGTGAACTTAAGCTTATATCTACAAAATTCTTATTGGGTCGTATGTAAGTGAGAGCAAAAATATGTGTAATATTAATCATTAAGATGGTTTTATTTTTTTTGCAACGTTGTTTTGAGGTATCATGCATCTATACTCATATTACTTCGAGATGCTTTATCAGGCTTGGGCACGATTTATTATGAAAAAATGGCAGATCTTGCGTTACAACAATCGAAAAGGGAGTAACCCATCAATAATTAACATCGTCCGTTAAATCGTTAGATCAGCGATTAGCGTATCTAATCGTTGATAAGTCGAATGTTGCATCTTAGTTCTGATCATCGAGTTCGCGCTTGATGTTTTATTTTTCAGTCACATGGGGATATCATTAAAAATCAGCACTGCCTGGTGCGCGTGGAAATGCAATCACGTCACGGATATTTTGAACGCCTGTTACATATGAAACAAGCCGTTCGAAACCAAGACCAAATCCAGCATGCGGCACTGTACCGTACTTACGCAAATCGCGGTACCAAGTATAATCTGATTGATCAAGTCCCATCTCTTTAAGGCGTTTATCAAGAGCCTCAAGATTTTCTTCACGTTGACTTCCGCCAATAATTTCACCTATGCCAGGCGCTAAAACGTCCATTGCGGCTACTGTTTTCCCATCTTCATTTAATTTCATGTAGAAGGCTTTAATGTCTTTGGGATAGTTTTTTAATATAATGGGTGCGCCAATATGCTCTTCAGCTAAGTAACGCTCGTGTTCAGAGTGAAGATCAATTCCCCATTGTACTGGGTATTCAAATTTCTTTTTACAATTCTTTAAGATTTCAATTGCATCTGTGTAATCCATGTGTACAAACACTGAATTGATAATGGTTTCTAAACGTTTTATTGAATTTTTATCAATGCGTTGTGTAAAAAAAGCCATATCATCTGCGCGCTCTTTGAGTACTGCTTTGCATACATATTTTAACAAGTTTTCAGCAAGTTGCGCAGCATCTTCTAGATCGGCGAATGCAATTTCAGGCTCCACCATCCAAAATTCAGCAAGGTGTCGCGAAGTATGGGAATTTTCGGCTCTAAAGGTAGGTCCAAAAGTATAAACGTTAGAAAGTGAGCAGGCATATGTTTCAGCGTTTAATTGCCCTGAAACAGTTAAAAATGTTTCTTTAGCAAAAAAATCTTGTTTGTAATCTACTCCGCCTTGTGCAGTTCTTGGTAAATTTTCCATATCAAGCGTACTGACGCGAAACATATCTCCTGCGCCTTCACAGTTACTCCCTGTAATGATAGGTGTGCTGATCCAGTTATAACCATTATCATAAAAAAAATTATGTATTGCATGTGATAAACAGTTGCGAACACGCGTTACTGCGCCAATGATGTTTGTACGGGGGCGTAGATGAGCATGCTCTCTTAAATATTCAATGCTGTGACGTTTTGCTGATATGGGATAAGTGTCAGGATCTTCGACAAATCCATAAACGACAATATTTGTTACTTGAATTTCAAACTCTTGCCCTTTACCTTGGCTTTCAACTAATTGTCCTACTACTTTTACGCTACAACCAGCGGTTAAATTTTGTACATCACTAACATAGTTTTCTAAGGTATTTGGTACAACGGCTTGGATAGGCGAAAAACAAGATCCATCATAAATAGTTAAAAATGAAATACCAGCTTTTGAATCGCGGCGAGTGCGGATCCATCCATGAACTGTTACTTGTGATCCAGTAGGATATTTTCTGTTAAAAATATCAACAATCTTAATCTTTGACATGGTTAATTATGCTCCTTTTTTTAGCTTATAAGTGGGTTAAAATTATATTAACGGGTGTATTTGAGCACGAATTGTTATATACCCATGTGACGTAAAGTTGCAATGTCCGCCATTAGCATGGAGGTCAGGTCAGGTCAAGACACAACATTTCACTATCAACGGTTAGCTGCGCTAACCATTTTCGGTAGAATTAATGAGTAAATGTTAATTATTAACTGGTTACTCCCTGTTCAATTGTTGTTACGGGGCTGGTTTGTTTTCATAATAAACGATTGTTGTCATAATAACCCGAGCAGGTGACACTCAGGTCTTGGTCACTTGCATCAATCAACAAAGTTAAAAAATTTCGATTTCGAGCAACTCGTTAGGGATTAAAGTCTTTATTTTAATTCGCCCTTGTGTGATTAACTTATTCAATCATCGATAGGGCAATTTGATATCTCGGATCATGGAATAATTTACCGATTTGACGTTGTATTTCAATGTAACATGAGTATATACCTATGTGTCGTAATGATGCAATGTCTACTTTTAGATCGAATATCAAGGAAAGGCACAATATTCGATCTATCAAAGATTAACGCAGTTAGTCATCGTGAGGGAAAATTTAGGTCTACTCACTCGGTACAAATTGTCATACTGACTTTTCATATTGAAATATCATGAGTATATATCAGCAAGAATGCTTTACGAAAAATGATAAAATTACTCAGGTAATACCGCATTGTGGTAGATATTTTGTACATCGTCACAATCTTCTAACATATTGATAAATTTGTTAAATTTATCAATATTCTCTGGTGTAATATCAGTATCTGATTGTGGTACAAAGGTAATTTCTTCAATATCAATTTTAAGTTCAGGATATTGCGTGTGTAAGGTTGTTTTTGCTTTATAAAATTCGGTATGTGGACAAAATACAGTGATGTTACCGTCTTGCACCTCAATATCAATAACATCAACCTCTGCCATCATAAGATCTTCAAGTATTGTTTCATCATCTTCGCCTTTAAAAACGAAAACAGCTTGATGCTCAAACATATGAGAAACTGTGCCAACTGATCCTATTTTAGCGTCTGTTTTCATAAAACAGTTTCGTACATCAGTCCAAGTTCGTTTGTTATTATCTGTTAAACAATCAATAATAACCGCACAACCGCCGGGGCCAAAGCCTTCGTAAGTTGCTCGTTCGTAGTCTTCCCCCCCCCCACCTTTTGCTTTTTCGATTGCGCGATCAATTACATGGGTCGGTACTTGATCTTTTTTAGCGCTATCAATTAAACGGCGTAATGATAAGTTGTTATCAGGATCAAATCCGCCATTTTTAGCACACACATAGATCTCTTTACCGTACTTTGAATATATTTTAGTTTTTGCACCAGCGGTTTTAGCCATTGATTCTTTACGGTTTTGGTATGCTCTTCCCATCGTTTGAGACTCGTTGAGTTCTATTTACGCTTATGTTACTTTGAAATGTAAAATCAGCAAGGAAAATTGTACAAAGATGCTATATTAATAATCATTGAAGCATGTTTCTTCCTAATTATACTCGTGATACTTCATTATGCTTGATCAGGCTTTAGCTCGGATATCAGATCAAAGCATAACAGCAGGTCTATTAACGATTAGCGATGCTAATCGTCGAGCCGTCGCATTAACGACTGTACATTAATATTTTATTGGTTACTCCGTTTTCGAATGTTATAACGCAGAGCTG
>JAGLDN010000229.1 GCA_023145575.1 Psychromonas sp. | reverse complement strand
AAGGTAGTTGACGTCTGATATTAATGCTTGGTCAGTCGAAAATAATATGTGCTTTGGGCAAATTCAAGTTAAGAAAAGTTTAATGAAATCACTTCAATACCTAAACTACCCAACTCGCTTGATATTAACAACACAACTATTACGATTGATGCTATAGGATGCCCCAAAAAAATAGCAGAAAAAATAGTAGATTGTGGTGGTGATGTTGTACTTGCGCTGAAATGAAATCAAGGTGAATTTCATGAAGATGTAAAACTATATTTACATACTTCTACAGAAAAACAACAGCAAAAGGCTTAGATTTTTTTGAAACCGGCAACCATGATCATGGCAGGATAGAAACAAGAAAATCATGGTTGTGCACTTATGTTGAGTGGTTAATAGAGCGTCACCAAAATGGTCATCAGTAAGCGGAATTTAGTCATAGCATCAACACTGTCAACTGGCGGAAAAGGATCTATTGAGCGTAGATATTACATTACGAGCCATTCAACAATAGATGCTAAATTTATAAATGAAACGGGCCTGTCTCATTGGAGTGTTGAAAATAACTTGCATTGTCAACTTAATGTAAATTTTGATGAAGATAACTGCCGTTTAAGGAGCGGGGATCTAGTCGCTAACTTTTTAATTTTACACAAGATTGAATTTGGCTCTGCTTTCGGGATACAAGATGGGATATTGAAAATACGTAAAAAATTGACTAATGCTACACAACTCATCATGTTTATTGATGTACTTACTGGTAATGCAATGGTAAGTGGACAAACGCGAATTGATCACTCAGATTTTGGGCATAGATATTTGTTGTGCGTAATAACTGGCCATTAGATTTAGATTCGAGCTTAGATATATTAGTTAAGGAGGACATTTTTGCCTTGGATCATAGGAAGAAGAAAGATCACGAATTATCTATCACGATATCATTGCACAGGTATTTAAACTAAAACATTTGGCACCGCAATGCATGTTATCTGATAGAATATTTTATAATAAATGCTGTTTAAATCACCTAGCCTGTCACTTAACCGCGCCGGTTGTTGGACTTTTCTTGTTGTGAAGAAAGCGACGCTGACGATTTTATTTATAAATAAATTGAAATTAAAAATGAAAATGAAAATTTTGGTGAAAAATTAGCGATGAGCTGATTAGCAATTAATATGATCATCCTATTAGAATAAATATGCCCATGTGACTCAAAGATGCAACGTCAGATCGGTAAATTATGCTGAAATGCGAAGCAACAATATGCCTTGCTGATGTTTCATCTTGAGCTAGCATAGGTATAGATTAAATTAGTTCATGTTTTTGAAGAAAGTCATCCCCACCATTTTCAAACGCAGACTTAAGCAAAAGTGCAAGATCACAATATTTTGGTCTAAAAGAAAGCACTTTATTTTTAACCTGAGAACAGTTTAATTTTTCTTGAATGGCAATATACCAAGGCAGTATTTTATTTGGTAAAAAGGTTTCTGATCGTTTCCCTAGCCAATATAAACCTTGTGCTGGCAATCCTAATGCAAACAGGGCAAATGTGGCTGTAATTGGCCATGTGAAATAAACTGGATGGAGCAAACTCAGGCACATCGCAAACATCACAAATACTGGCAATAACTTAATAGCCAACTGCGTATAAAAAATAATTTTATTTTCAAGAAACAAGCAATTTAGAATTTTTTGTTTTGGCCAGTTACCTAAATAAACCTCACCCTCTCGAATAAGTTCAAAAAATCTATTCAATGCAACTCCTTAATTAAATGCGATTAAGTTTCAGAAATTAAAATAATTTAAAAAGTAATAATTTGTGATCAATTATTATCGCTCTAATTATAGCATAAAACCGTATTTAGAAAAAAAATTAAATTTATTCATTATTGTGAGATAAGTCTATTTTTAAGCTCGATTGTTTGCATACCGCCATAACATACATCATAATTTTTAATGCAGATAACAATTAAAAGAATTATTAATCAATTTTATAGTTTAAAATAAGCAAAATTTTCATAGTACGTTTTATACCCCGAAAAGGGACTTGTGCTACTCTATGCCGTCACCAGATATTGATGTATAATAGCAGATTAACCAACAACGATTTTATTGACCTAGTATCTAAGTACAATTTACCTCACTGACAAAGCATTTTGATATCGCATGTAGTATACATAAATCAATTTATGTTAGCAATTTATAGCATAACTTATTAATTAGACACTAAAATTTTCACCTATAATTTACACTTTCATGGCTAATATTTGTAAGCAAACGGAGCAAATAAATATAGCACTGTTATTTTAATTTTTGATATTGAGGTATTTAATGAGCAACAA
The DNA here is from genome assembly GCA_023145575.1 of Psychromonas sp. Lineage (GTDB taxonomy): Bacteria > Pseudomonadota > Gammaproteobacteria > Enterobacterales > Psychromonadaceae > Psychromonas. Next base: position 2,368 of record JAGLDN010000229.1, on the reverse strand, counting down.
ACTTGTTTTAGTGCTTAATTGTGGTAGTTCTTCTTTAAAATTCGCCGTTATCAACCCTATTACTGGTCATAAGATGATCAACGGACTTGCTGAATGTTTTAACTTACCTGATGCTCGTATAAAATGGAGCGTTTCAGAGAAAAAACAAGCAATGCCCTTACCCGCTAACAGTGCACATTGCGCTGCTATTTTATACATAGTACAAGAAATTATTAATACCAAACAAGGGCTATCAGATCAATTTATTGCTGTTGGTCACCGCGTTGTTCATGGCGGCGAAAAGTTCACTCAATCAGTCATTATTGATGAAACCGTAATCGAAAGTATTGAAAATTGCACTTCATTAGCTCCCCTTCATAATCCAGCTGCATTATTAGGTATTAAAGCCGCCCAAACAGCATTTCCTACACTCTCTCAAATTGCAGTTTTTGATACCGCTTTCCACCAAACAATACCAGCGGAAGCGTTTATGTACGCACTGCCACAGAGCCTTTACAAAGAGCATGCAGTGCGGCGTTATGGGATGCATGGAACAAGCCATTTATTTGTCACACGAGAAGCAGCTAAATTATTAAATAAACCAATAGAAGAAACAAATGTAATCACTGCTCATTTAGGTAACGGCGGATCGGTGACAGCCGTAAAAAATGGTAAAAGTGTTGATACAAGCATGGGAATGACGCCGCTTGCCGGGATTGTTATGGGCACCCGTTGTGGTGATATCGACGCAGGCATCATCGAATATTTAATATCACGTTGTGGTTACAGCCTCGAAGGCGTAATGGATCTATTACAAAAACAAAGTGGTCTATTAGGACTTTCTGGTATTTCAAGTGATTGCCGTGAAATTGAAGAAGCATCTGATGCAGGCCATGAAGGCGCAACCCTAGCACTGCGTATATTTAGCTACCGTTTGGCAAAATATATTGCTGGATACAGCGTACCATTAGGCCGTATTGACGCTATCGTATTTACAGGCGGCATAGGTGAAAACTCAGATCATATCCGTAGATGCACACTCGAAATGCTTAGCATATTTGGCTATAAAGTTGATAAAGAAAAAAATTGCGCAACTAGATTTGGTAAATCCGGCGTAATAACTGCGCAAGACTCGCCAATTGCAATGGTCATCGCGACTAATGAAGAGTGGGTCATTGCACAGGACTGTGCAGAGTTAGTTGTAAAATAAACAAAGGAAACAAAAAGCATCGTGATAAACTGCGATGGCTTGATATATCGCACACTAATCATACTTTATGTTTAAATATTACCAATTTAAAAATTAAGGCCAGCATCATTTTTCTTGCTCCTTTCCTTGATTGCCATTCAAAAACGCTCCTATCATAGTAAATGATCAAATACCATCTTTTGTAAATCTGTATTTTATTTTGTACTTTTTCATCCTCACAATATCTGTAAGTGATTGTTATTAGGTTATTATGGTGATTTTCTTAGTACCAAACTTAAGATCAGCTAATAGTGCCAAACCGAAGATAAGCTAAAAAATAATCAGCTGCAATACCTCACTTCTAAGCTCTTTTTATCATCAAAATTAGCATCTCTGATTTTGTCTACGCCTGTGGTAATTTATAACGCTTTGCTGCAATACTTCGTAGATCTTTAAATTTAGGATCATGCAGTTGCCCTTTAGAATTACTGATAAAATTTCGTTATCGAATGGTACAAATTGCGCTTCGTTTGCTAGTGCGAGTGTTAAAATTTGTTGCCCCATTACACATCGAGTGATCAAATGGTCAAAGTGACTTGAAACGCCTGGCGTGCTTTTACCTGTTATAATTTTAACGCAGTCATCGACGATAAATGCAGTTGTTTTTGTTGATCTTTATTACTTTTTTAGCTGTGATTAACTGTTGTTTTCGCCAATTTATATCGTTTTTATTAAGCAGATCGTATCATTCATCTTTTGTCATATCCTAAAAGATCAGCAAAAAATCCTTTTAAAACATGCTCATTGTTTGAACTTTAATGCAAACAAAGAGGATGAAAGGTAGACGACTTGATTTATATCTTTTCCAGATCGTTTAGAAAATTTTGGCTCTGAAAGCAAACACCTAAACCCAATAGTTTTCCAACTTAGGCTAAATGCATTATCTGGCAGATTCAACCCCCAAATGTATAATCTTCATGCCGCTAGTGCTAGCATATGTTTCGTCATTATTTCGAATGGAGTTTGGTATAATATCGATTCTCATGGACTATTAGTTAACTGATGTTACGCAGTTGAGACCTGCACAAGGCGTAAGGCTTCAATTGCTGCTTTTTGTGCTTTGATGTAAAGCTTCGTTTTTAAACTGAACGTCGTCAGTCCTTTTTAAGGGTCAGGCACTCCAACTTCACAGTTGCAAGC
>JAGLDN010000228.1 GCA_023145575.1 Psychromonas sp. | reverse complement strand
TATCTTGTGCCTTGTTCTGATTATCGAGCTTGAGCCTGACAAAGCATTTTTGCGTCACATGGGTATATATGCATTGTTATTGATTTTGGCAAGGGAACAACCATTCTCCTCAATCAAGGCCTTGTCTCTAAGCTTTTAGATTCTCGCTGAAACCTGCATATTCAGGTGTGATTGGTATATACCAATGCATTTTTCCGTCACATGGGCATATCTTTTTGTGTATGGGATACTACTTTTACTTTTTTTTGAAAATGGAATCGAAGTATTGATTTAAATTTTTAAGAGAGCTTCTGGCAGACAGTGCCATTTGCTTCAATCTTTTCTGAGGATAAATGATGATCACTTGATTTATCCTTTGTTTAAAAGTTTCGCCTTTCACCCACGATAGATATAGGGCTTTAAATTGACTGTGATCTCGAACATGACCCATGTAGTACCAAGTGTCTGAATGTGCCCCATTAAGCCAAGTCCAGTGTGAAAGCAACTCAGGATCATAACTAGGATTAGGATCTAGATAAGCTTGTCCATTTTCCTTAATAAGGCCTAGTGAAGCATGCTGATCTGAAACATAAATGATTCCAGAGTCGACGGGTAAGTGTGTTAATTCATTGATAGTTTGTTGTACAGAATCGCGTGAAGAATCTAGAATAATATGTTTGCTATTTAGGCTATATTTTAATAAAAAGTGAGGAATCGTAGCTGTATTCATCCCGGTTCTCAAAAAGTGGTCAAATTTTATCTCCCTTTTATGTACATGTTGTTGAGCGCGCATACTCCACAACGCAGAATTCATTACGTGTCCTCTACCGGTTATACCAATGCAATTATTCTTTAAATATATCTCCACACAAGTTGGCGCACAGCTACCTTTTTCAGTTTGTTTCCTATAGTAAACCCAGTGACCACCCATAAGTAATGTATGCCAACACATTGCACACCTCTAACTAGTATAAATGATAATGAATTTAAATTCTGAATTAGATCTTAAAAAAAGTTACATCAACAAGGATCCCAGCATAATTAAGGAGATAGTTATCCGTGTATACCAATGCGAATATTAATATGAATCAACAGCCGCGTACTCGATAATCAGAATAAAACGCAACAGTAAATATCTATCACTGAATAACTAGGCTAATCAGTGATAGATAAATGAAATACAAATATTTAATTATTATGGTTACTCCCTTTTCGATTTGTGAATCGTAAGGCTAGCATCTTTCATAATAAACCGAGTCAGGGCGCAGTAAAGCATGGCAACAATAAAATCAACAAAGTTATAACTTACTGTTTAATACAAGTCGACTTAGAACGACTAGCTAAGAATTGCAGTCTTTATTTTTAATTCTTCGTCAGATGATTAACGTAGCGAATAATCACAGAGGAAAATTTAATGTCTAGCGTTCGTGCTCAATTTGCCTTGCTGACGTTGCATTTCGAAGTAGAATGGGTACATACACAGTTTAAATATACCTGAATAAATTGCAGAAGCAGCTATATTTTTATATTTTTTTCATGCTAAAAATTAACTTTAAATGATGTAGTGTGTTCATAAGTTTGCTCTGGCGCCAATATGCAAGATTGTTGTTTCCACTCAGGATTATTTGGTGAGTTTGGCGGGAATTGAGTCTCTAGTGCCAATCCTGCATGATGATTGTAGGTTAATCCGTTTCTGCTCGGTGTCCCTGCAAGATAATTTCCGGTATATAAGTGAATTGCAGGCATTGTTGTTTTAACTTCTAGTAAAATTTTTGTATCAGGTGAAACCACTTCTGCAATAATAATTTTAGCATCTTGATCTTCTTTATTTAATAAAAATGAGTGATCATATCCTTTGGATCGCTTTTGATCTTCATCAATCAGAAAATCATGATTAATTAGTTTCGAACGATTAAAATTAAAACTACTATTCTTAACAGATTTCGGTTGTGCTAATGAAATCCCTTCCCCATCAGTTGGAAAATAATAGTTAGATTTTATCATCAATTTATGCGTTAAGCAATCTGATCTCGATTCGGCTCCTAGTAGATTAAAGTAAGCATGGTTAGTTAAATTTACAGGTGTTTTTTTATCGGTACGAGCAAAGTATGAAATGATTATCTCATTACTATCACTTAATAAATATTGTACTTTTATCAATAAATTACCAGGGAATCCTTGATCGTTATCAGGCGAAAGGTAACTAAATTTAACTGTTTGTTTATCAATTTGCATCGCAGACCAACGTACTTTATCAAGACCTAAGGCACCGCCATGTAAGGTGTTTCCTAATTCATTTTTTACTGTTTGATAACACACGCCATCAATTTTGAATTTTCCTGATTTTATCCTATTTGCATACCTTCCGACAGTAGCTCCAAGGTAAACCTTCTGTTTTTGATGATCTTTAATATTATTTATACCTAAAAGGATCTCGCGTATTTCAGCCTTTAAAAATACTTCACAACTTAGCCAAGTCGCGCCAATATCCATTAAAGTAATAGACATTCCATTTTTATTTTGTAAATAAAAAAGCTTAGGGAGGGTACCGTCAAGCGCCACTTCCAAAGACATATTTTCATACAATCTATTAAATACATTTTTTACCATGATAAATTCTAATCCATTTAAAAATAAAAGACACAATACAGCAGATCTAAATTGGACCCGAACCATTACGCGCCTGACAGACGTAAATGGACTCATTCAAACCTGTTTGTGATTGATACTGTGAATGAACTGCGCTTATAACTCCATTTACAATTTCCGATGGGACCAATACAACTACACATCCGCCAAAACCACCACCAGTCATTCTAACGCCTCCTTGATTACCTATTTTATCTTTAATAATATCGACTAAGATATCAATTTCCTTTACCGTAATTTCAAAATCGTCTCGCATGGAAATATGAGATAATGCCATTAATTGACTTATTTTCTTAATATGTCCCAGTTTTAATGCCTTCGCAGCTTGCTTTGTTCGAGTGTTTTCAGTTATCACGTGTCTAGCTCTCATCGCAATAACAGGATCAAGCTCATGTTCTCTCTGTGTGAATTGCTTAAGTGTTACATCTCGGAGTGCTTTTACACCAAAGTGTACTGCAGCCTGTTCACATTGCTTACGGCGAGTATTATATTCACTATCAACAAGTCCTCGCGTTTTATTAGAATTAACAATTACGATTGAAAGGTCATCGGGTATCGGAACACTTTTCGTTTCTAATGTTCGGCAATCTATTAGTAAAGCGTGCCCCTCTTCTCCTTTCGCAGAAATTAACTGATCCATTATTCCGCAGTTGCAACCTACGAATACATTTTCTGCTTGTTGACCACAGAGCGCAATTTGATCTTGTGTGATGTCCAGATCGCATAAAGTTTTAAACGTTTGCCCGATAGCGACTTCAAGTGCTGCAGATGAACTAAGCCCTGCTCCTTGAGGCACATTTCCGCTTACAACAATATTAATTCCTTTCAATTTATAGCCAAGCATAACAAGACGCTGAACAACTCCTCTAATATAATTTGCCCACATCATGGTTTCATGGAAATCAATACGTTCACTTAAATCAAATTCATCTGCTTGATTATAATTCGCAGAAAATAATGAAATTATATTATCTCCACGTACAGATGCCGCTACAATTACTTGAAAATCGATTGCACAAGGCAGTACAAATCCATTATTATAGTCAGTATGCTCACCAATTAAATTCACTCGACCTGGCGCTTGAATTATATGAGTATGTTTATGTTTAAATTTTTCCTTAAAAACTAAAGAAATACTTTTAAGTAAGTTTACCATTACTTTTTCCTATCTAAATTCGGATAATTAATTGCTATTTGCTTTTAAAATGAATGTCAGACACCTCACGTAGTTTTTGCGCGGCCTGCTCTGCTGTTAAATCTCTTTGCGATTCAGCTAACATCTCATAGCCCACCATAAATTTTTGAACACTTGCTGAACGCAATAATGGAGGATAGAAAAGAGCATGTAATTGCCAGTGTGAGGTATCTCTCTTATCTTTAAAAAAGGGTGCATAATGCCAACCCATAGAATAAGGGAATGAAGACTGAAACAAATTATCGTAACGTGAAGTTAGTTTTTTTATAGCGATAGCTAAATCAGATAATTGATCTTCATTTAAGTCACTCATTCGCTCCGCTTTTTGCTTTGGCATTAACATTGTTTCAAACGGCCAGCATGCCCAATATGGTACAACAGCAATCCAATGTGTTGTTTCAACAACTGTTCGAATATCATCTTTTATTTCCGTATCAACATAATCTAACAATAAATTGGTTTCGTGTGTTTCATAGTAAGCTTTTAAATTATCTTCTTTTATTGATATTTCACTGGGTAAAAAATCACTTGCCCAAATTTGTCCGTGAGGATGAGGCTGAGAACATCCCATCATTGCGCCCTTATTTTCAAATACCTGTACCCAAAGATAATTTTTTCCAAGTGATTCTAATTCCTGATTCCAAGTAGCAATAACTTGTTCAATATCGAATAACGAAAGCTCTGGCATAGTTTTACTGTGATCTGGTGAAAAGCAAATAACACGACATGATCCTCGGGCACTTTCCATTTTAAATAAGGGATGTTCTAAGTGAGTTACCTTAGGAATGTTCTGCATTAAAGCAGAATAATCATTATTAAATACATACGTATTTTTATAATTTGGATTTTTTTCTTTAGATATACGCACATTATTTGGGCATAGAAAACACATCTCATCATATTCAGGAAGCTGTTTTATTTTAGGTACATCACTTTGCCCTCCCCAAGGGCGCTTTCCTCGATGAGGGGAAATTAATACCCACTTGCCTGTTAAAGGGTTGAAGCGGCGGTGAGGATGATCAACTGGGTTGAATTTTAAATTAGTCATTTTATTCTCTTTGATTTATATTTTATTATTCCTATTATGCCTGTCACCAATTACTTTTTTATGATTAAGAACGTATTTTTTTGTGAAAAAAAAAGTTGCTTAAGTAAGGTATATACCTATGTTACTTCGACATGCAACAGAAATGAAAATTGTGCCAAGAAATTAGGCATAGAATTCTTAGCTAGTTATTCTAAGTCGAAATTATATAACGATGTAAATTAGGGCAAGTTGCCTTACACTATGTGGCGCGAACTCGAAAACCAGCCTTGCGTTGCAACAATCGAAAATGGACTAACCATAAAATAATTAACATTTTGTCGTTAATTATACCGACTAATGATTAGCAAAGCCATTAGTTGATAGCTATAATGTTTTGCCCCACAGGGCAAGCCAACTAATTACAATTAATTAAAATAAAATTAAACAAGCAAGGTTGCCTTAATATCCACTATAATGTGATTTCCATGCATACTCAATAATTATTGCACATTAAAAAACTACTGGCCATAATACGATTTAGTAATTATGGTGATGAAGGGAAATAAATTAATATAAATAGCCTGCAAACTCATTCCACATTTTACCTCTACTGAGATTTGAAATTATGAAACAAACAGTTAAATCTTGGCTTGAAGATCTTATTATTCCGACGTATAAAGTTGGAAAGGTAGTTACTAACCCACTGTTTTTAGAAAACCGCGTTTATCAGGGCTCCTCAGGAAGTGTTTACCCTTATGGCGTTATCGATAAAATTACTGAAGAAAAAGAAGACAAGGTATATAAAGCGATTTTCATTGAAAATAATTAAATAAAAGTAATACTTCTACCCGAAGTTGGAAGAAGAATTCATAGCGCTTATGACAAAGTATACAAGCGTAATTTTGTTTATAAAAATGATGTTATAAAACCTGCTTTAGTCGGGCTTTTAGGAACTTTGATTTAAGGAGGGATTGAATTTAACTGGCCACAACACCATCGACCAACCACTTACATGCCAGTTGATTTTAATATAAAGAAAAATAGCGATGGCTCAACTACTGTGTGGATGGGAGAAATTGAGCATATGTATGGTCTGCAAATTATGACAGGTTTTAAGCTGTAGCCAAACAAGGCGCAAATTGAGATCACAGGCAAGGTTTATAATACTAATGAAACACCAAGGCAATTTTTATGGTGGGCAAATCCAGCTGTAAAATGTGGAGAGGATCATCAAAGTATTTTTCCTCCTGATGTTACTGCTGTATACGATCATGGTAAACGCGATGTATCCTCATTTTCTATTGCAACCGGTGAATACTATAAAGTTAATTACTCACCTAGAGCCTATATATCTCGCTATAAAAATATCCCCGTTCCAACATCTTACATGGCAGACAAATCAGATTACAACTTTGTAGGGGCGTATAGCCACGATGAAAAAGGTGGATTATTACATATTGCAAACCATCATGTTTCACCTGGGAAAAAACAGTGGACGTGGGGAAATTGTGACTTTGGTTTAGCATGGGATCGTAATTTAACAGATTCTAATGGCCCTTACATTGAGTTAATGACAGGTGTTTTTACTGATAACCAACCTGACTTTACTTGGATTGATACACATGAAGAGAAAATATTTGTTCAAAATTTCTTACCTTACTAGTCAGTTAGGAAATGTTCATAATGCGAATACTGATGTTATTATGAAACTTGAACGTATTAATTCATTTATTACATGGTCAGTTTACTCTATTGCAGAAATTAAAAACTACAAGCTAGAAATAAAATCTAAAACAGGTCATTTATTCCATTGCTTGTTAACTCTTATGCCAGGTGAGACTCGAACTGAAATATTAGATACGCCTACAAAAGAAAAATTAACAATATGCATCACTTCAGCTGATAAGCGTACTTTTCTGGAATATACCGAGCATGAAACAAGCAATGAAGATCCTACTCCAGAACCAGCAACTGCGCCTGAAAGCCCCGAGAATATAGAGAGCGTTGAAGAATTGTTTTTTATTGGACAGCACTTACAACAATATCATCATGCAACTCGTGACCCTATTAATTATTATCAAGAGGCTCTAAAAAGAGATCCTCAACATTATCAATGCAATTTAGCAATGGGAACACTTGCTTATGAGAGTGCAGATTATCATGCAGCTATTAGTTATACAAACTTAGCATTAGCGCGTGCGCATAAACTCAATAAAAATCCAATTTGTGGTAAAGCAAGTTTTTTAAGAGGATGCGCTAAAGAAAAACTATGCCAATTAGGTGAGGCTTTTGCTGATATTTTTAAATCAACGTGGAGTGGAAATTTTCAAGATATCGGATTTTACGGTCTAGCAAAGATATGTACACAGAAAAACAATCTGAGTGAAGCATTAGAATATGTCGAACGTGCGTTACAATTAAATTCAATGCATTATCATGCTGCAATTTTAAAATCTTACCTATTAATTCATCTTAAAATGAAAAATGATGCAATCAGCTTCATTGATGACCAAAACAATAAACAACCTTTAAATTATGCTCTTGCATTTCATAAATACCTCCTAACTCAAACTGCTGATGATTTGAAAACATTTAAAGAATTAATGAACCACAGAGAAACAAATACTATTCATATTGCTAATTTTTACCTGTCAATTGGAGATAAAAGTACGGTCAACATTCTTTTGAAACATTGCGATTCCGAAGGTCCTATGACGCATATTTATAAAGCTTATTTGTTGGATGAGCCTGACCAAATCAAGGTACTATTAAATTGTGCTGAGAAAACATCCAATAAAAATGTTTTATTTCCAAACACATTAATTGAATTAATAATACTTGAATCATTTGTCGTTCATGAGTTTACACTCTATTTGCTTGGCTGTTTTTTTTATTCCAAAAAAAATTATGCGCGAGCTATATCACTATGGGAAAAAGCGTTATTGGTTAATCATAATTACGCCACTGTGTTAAGAAATTTGTCTGTTTATACTTTTAATAAAATTGGAAATATAAATAAATCCCTTTATCTTATGGAACTTGCATTTACACAATCCCCTGCTGATGCACGTATTTTATTCTAACTAGATCATTTAAAAAAATTAGCACTTATATCTCCTTCAAAGCGGTTAGACTTTTTAAATAAGTACCTAGTTATTGTTGATAAACGAGACGACCTTACTGCTGAATTAATTAATTTAAATAATATATTAGATAATTTATCAATAGCTAAACACCAACTTGAAAAACGCATGTTTCATCCGTGGGAAGGAGGCGAAGGTGTAATTACAGGGCAATTTATTATTAATAAGTTATGTTATGCTATTAATTTAATGAAAATGAAAAATTTTCCTGAAGCCATAAAACAACTCTTGTCTGCATTAAACTATCCATTTAACCTCGGGGAGGGTCGTCTTTTCCAACAAACTGATAATGACATTCATTACTATTTAGGTGTTTGTTATGAGCAAGAAAAACAGCATAAGATATCATTGCATCACTTTAAAAAAGCGACACAAGGAGCTCATGAAATAGGACAAAGTCGTTATTATAACGATTAACCTGCTGATTATTTGTTTTATCAAGCAATTGCATTACATCGTCTTGGTAATACTGATAAATCAGAGGATCTATGTAACACCATGATCGAATGGGCTAGGGCCGAATTTGATAGCCCAGTTAGTATTGATTTTTTTGCTGTGTCGCTTCCCTCTCTCATCGTATTTGATTCTGACTTGAAAAGTGGACATCAACATCATTGCTTATTTGTTGAAGCACTGGGGTTATTAGGCCTTACCATTATTAAGAAACAGACTTTAAAGGGTCAGAAAAGTTTTGAAATGACAATAAACAACTTATTAAGTTTGTCACCAGCTCATGGAAAAGCAAATTTATTTAAAAAAATTGCCAAGCACATTTATATATTTTAAGGATTGATTTTACCTAATGATCCTGAGCATTAAGTTAATGTATACCCATGCGACATAAAAAGGATTTCTCTGGCTTTGGCTAGGATGTCAGATCAATACGAAACATTCGACTTACCAATGGTTATCAGAACTTATTGTTTGCCTATTAAATTATCGAAAAAATGTAATTTATCAGCTACTTACTTCCCTTATCAGGACAATTTCAAGGCTACCGTCAATTAATAAAAAACCGAGTTAAAGCGTTATATGGTTGGCTATTTTCTCTAATTGGCAAAGTTATAAAATCTCAATAGGAAATAAAAAATGATATTACATATAAATGAAATAGCGTTTACATCACGAAATAGAGCCCATGGTGTTTATACCCATGTTACTTCAAAGTGCTTTATCAGGCTTTAGCTCGAACATCAGAGCAAGGAATAACATTCGACCTATCAACGATTA
>JAGLDN010000227.1 GCA_023145575.1 Psychromonas sp. | reverse complement strand
CAAGGTAACTTGCACAAATTAGCGTTGTTATAAAATCTCGACTTAGAACGACTATTTAAGAATTAAAGTCTTTATATTAATTATCCCTCTCGATGATTAGCGTAGTTAATCACCGAGAGGGCAATTTTATGCCTAGCTACAAGGCACAATTTTCCTTGCTGATGTTACATTTTGAGGTAACATGGGTATATATGCTCAAATTAACTTATAGAATGTATAATAACGGACTTTAAATGGATTATGAATGAGACTCTTCAATCTGTCTCTAATTTATTCAGAACGACAATTTATTGTATTTTAAATGTCAGTTCTCTCATAATTTCTGGTTATTTAAATGATAAGAGACCGATGTTTCTTGTCTTTGAATAGCTTTATTATCAGTCTTTCATGCCCTGTAACTTATTGATCTGCCGCTCGTTTTATCTCTGACGAAATAGGAAATTAATTAACGTTGAGTGAGTTGTAATGCGATATTACTTTGCCTCAAAGCGCTTTTGTAAAGAGCAAACGATTTATATAATAGTACTAAAGTCAGTTGTTTGTGCATTCATCTTTAGGTAGAGAAAAAATAGTCAAGGCAATTTTATGCCTAGCTAATTGCTACAATTTACCTTGCTGACTTTGCATTTTAAAGTAACATAGGAATAAATATTTTTTTATTTAAACTATTAGCAAACGATTATCTAGCTAATGGTTGATAGGTTTACAAACTGCGCCTTTGCAAAAAATCCGAGTTTACGACTAAATGAGACACTTTGATTAGTAATGGTTATATACAAATGGCTACTTTTCCAACTGATTATAGCTATACACTTCAACATTAAATCTAAATATACAATATGGAACGACAATGAATAAAAACATTAATCAATTTAACATGAAAAATATCTGGATAATTAGTTTAGTCTCTGCCTGTGGAGGGTTACTCTTCGGGTATGATTGGGTAGTAATTGGTGGAGCCAAGCCATTTTATGAAGCATATTTCAACATTTCAAGTGCGGCATTATCTGGATGGGCAATGAGTGCGGCACTTGTAGGTTGTATAGCTGGCGCATTAATTGCGGGTCCACTTGCTGAACTATATGGAAGAAAACGGCCACTTATTTTAGCTGCTTCCCTCTTTGTTATTTCTGCATTGGGAACTGCTGCTTCAAATACGTTTGAGCTTTTTGTAGTATTCCGTATTGTTGGTGGAATTGGCATCGGCCTTGCGTCTACATTATCCCCAATGTATATCGCAGAGATTGCTCCAGCGGAAAATCGAGGAAAATTTGTTGCACTCTACCAATTAATGATTGTAATTGGTATATTAGCGGCTCAATTTATAAACCTTATGATTGCTGATCCTGTCGTCTCTGGTGCTAGCATGGCTGATATTCTACAAAGTTGGAATGGACAAGTTGGGTGGCGATACATGTTCGGAGCAGTACTTGTGCCAGGTTCCATTTTTTTTCTACTCATGTTTTTTGTTCCAGAATCTCCACGTTGGCTGATAAAAATGGATATGATTGATAGAGCAAAATCAACCTTACGCTATATTGGCAATGAGCGTTATGTAGAAAGAATAATCGTAGAAATCCAATCTACAGTATCAAAAACTCCAAAAATATTACCTCTTAGTGAGTTGCTTAAACCTGATGTAAAACCGATTTTAACTATAGGTATTACATTAGCAGTATTCCAACAGTGGTGTGGCATCAATGTTATTTTTAATTATGCACATGAGATATTTGCTTCTGCTGGATTCGATATTAATAACACGTTAAAATCTATTGTTGCGACAGGTCTCATTAACTTACTATTTACCCTATTAGCTATTCCACTTGTTGATAAAATTGGTCGTCGAACATTGATGATAATAGGTTCGGTTGGTTTGGCTGTTATCTATTTATTCATCTCTCTTGCATACACTACTGGGCTTCTTGGTTTACCCGTATTGATATTAATACTCATTGCGATCTCCATTTATGCTATGACACTGGCTCCTGTAACATGGGTTTTACTTTCGGAAATATTTCCAAATAAAGTACGTGGAGCTGCGATGTCAGCGAGTACCTTTTCTTTATGGATAGCTTGTTTTGCATTAACCTATTCTTTTCCGATATTAGATGAGAAATTGGGCTCCTCAGGTAGCTTCCTACTATACGCAATAATATGTGCTTGTGGTGGCATCTTCATATACAAAAAAGTGCCTGAAACCAAAGGACTTTCTTTAGAGGCGATAGAAAAAAAGATACTCAACAAATTAAAGTACTAAAATAAGGCGTGTTGAGTAATTCTTATCTATTAAAACTAGATCGATATAGTAACGGGCTTTTTTACTGCATACAATTAAATATTTTCGTCATAACATTATTTGAACCTTATGTATTTTACTAAAACCCAGTATTGCCACGCCTTAACTGGTAATTCCCCCATTTTTAATTAAGTTCAGTCGTAGATGCTTTTTCTTTGGCTTAGTTAATATTTTTGGATTGTGTAATACCACCAATTTACATAATAGGTCTATCATAGTTATCTATCCGAAACCATATAACTTACTTTTTTATCGTCAGATAATGTAATTCTTGCAAATTTAATATCGCGTAAAATATTATTAATGACTTTTTTTGTCATTATTTAAGTTGCTAAATACATTGTTATTTTCAAGACTTAAATAAGACTCATAAAGCCCTTCGTGTTGTCACAAATAAGTAGCGTACTCAGAATATAATGGTAAGCATGCATCATGTTTCTCTTGAAAATCACCATTACTCACCACTGCACTATTCAGATGTAAAATTGGCGATCATATTTTTGCAAGGCTATCATCTGATTTATTAGGAACATTGACTAAATTATCTCATGTAAGTGTACTTTCATCATTTCTTTTTAATTTATCATATCATGTCACTATACCTTGGTACTGCATGAGGCGAGTAAAAATATTTTCAACTAAATGTCGATATTGATATATCCCCATGTTACTTCAAAACGCTTTGTCAGTCTTTAGCTAGACATCAAATCAAGGCATAACATTCGGTATTGCCATTCACTTTTTGAGTGTTCTAACGTAGCTTTTGATATTCAAGCTAAATCTCCGTTGGGCAAGACAACTCGTACCCAACAACAAAGTTATAACTTAATTTCAAAAACAAGTCTATTTAGAACGACGGGTAAGAATTAAAGTCATTATTTTAATTTAACCTTAGGTGATAAACGCAGTTAATCATCGAACTGGCAATTTTATGTCAAGTACCTCAGTACAATTTACGTTGCTTATGATTCATTTCTAAGTAGCATGGGTAATAGGTTAACCTGTTATTAACTGATACATCAGTAAGCAAGAGGGATCTCGTAGTGAATAAAAGGCTTGCCGCATAGGGTAACTGCCAGGTTATTAACCAAGGATCGGCCAAATTGTTTTTCGTTTAGGCTTCTCAACCTTAACCTTTGCAGCGTGTCGCACCTCATTAACAAGCAGGTTAGTAAGCTCCTCATTGGGAATGACGTCACTTTTTTACATAACATATATACCCATGTTATTTCAAAATGCAAGTCAGCCCTGTGTTATAACATGCGAAAAGTGAATAACAATAAAAGAATTAACATGTTCTCGTTAATTCGTTAGGCAAATGATTAGCGTAGCTAATCGTTGATAGGTCGAATGTTATACCTTTCTCTGATGCTTGAGTTATTGCCTGACAAAGCATTTTGAAGTAGCATGTGGATATTTGCATTAAAATAAATTATATCTGAAAGCAATTCGACAAGCCCCTAAAGAGTTGCAACTTATCAAGGCTGCTGCGTAACATAAGTTAGCAAAGTCTCGTACATAGATATCCGTCATCATTGTTCTTTCTCTTGTTATCAATTAAACTTGGAATTTATCACTATTTATATATGATTAGATTGCTAACATTATGAAATGATTTTCATCTTAGTCCATAAAATTTCCACAAGAGAATACCTCTTACTTAGCTATTGTTAACATCGATCCAAAATGATCATCAATTCGCACCGCGTAAATAATATGTAATAAAGGCATCAAAAGCTACTTTAAAAAGTTAAATTATATCAAATATAAATGATAACTATTTTTTCATGTTCACTCAACCTGATGTGTATGTTATCATATGCAATATTGATGCACTTAAGATGAGGTTTATCATTACTCGAAGGAAGAATAAAGTACACACAAAACTAACTGATGATAAATAAAAAAAAGCAAGACGTGTATTAAAGGATGTTTAACACTATGCTGAAGAGGTTAAGTGACACTGGCCACTAATTTAAATAACTGCGTTATGCTTTTGATCTCTCCCCTCTGAGAGTCGTTCTTTATCAAAAGCTAATACAAAAACTCCCCCAATCCTATAAAAAGAATTGGATTTTTTAAAATTAGGTGCTTGGCGATACCCAATCGTCGCAGAGCTCCTCAACTCGTGAACTCTTGCCTGACGGCAAACTCGCCCTACTACCCCATGATTTGAATACCTACGGTATACTTTCGATCACTCCCCCTGTGAGAGTAGATCATAAACCACCAGAACTAATGATCCCAGTAAGAAAAAACCTACTGGGATCATTTAATTAGGTGCTTGGCGATGCCCAATCGTCGCAGAGCTCCTCAACTCGTGAACTCTTGCCTGACGGCAAACTCGCCCTACTATCCCATGATTTGGATACCTACGGTATGCTGTCTACTTTCCCCATGCGAGAGTAAATCATAAACCGTAATTAAACAAAAAGCCCCATCTTCGAAAGAAGGTGGGGCTTTTTGTTTAATTAGGCGCTTGGCGATGACCTACTCTCACATGGGGAGACCCCACACTACCATCGGCGCAACTGCGTTTCACTGCTGAGTTCGGAA
>JAGLDN010000226.1 GCA_023145575.1 Psychromonas sp. | reverse complement strand
ATTAACGCAGTTAATCATCGAGAGGACAATTTTATGCCTAGCTACTTGCCGATCTGACTTTGCAAAATAAAGTAACATGGGTACATATTAATTTAAAAAGCCGCAATATCAAGAACTTTCATATTTTCACATTGTGAACCACATCCCTGAACGTTGCATCCGAGCGACCAACCTTAATGTCAGTGACATATATTACTTTATTTTTTACGATTTCTGATCCTTCTTTATAGGCGTTTCGTTTACGTTCAGATTTGAGATGCCACTCAGGATGATAGATACCTGTCTTGAAATATGGTGTGTATTCCACACCAATCGATGAATAAACGTTCGCGCCAGTGCGATTAAAGACCAGTTTGCCATCCTTCCAGATCTCAATGATCCCATCGGCACAAGGTGACCACTTAGCATGGATCACCCAAGAGGCCCAATAACCAGGCTTTACCTTACCTTCTAGTTTCGTAGTTATTTTTGACGGCTTGCTCTGTGCAATACCGTAGTTCTGTGTGACAAACCAGTGATTGTTACCGATGGCTATCGCAAGATTGGGATGGGTATGATGCCAGTTTCCTCTAATAGCATGCCACTGAATGACAATGTCTTTTCCGCCATCAGCATCAAATACCCAATCCTCAGGCACTAATATACGCTCACCGTACCATCGCTCGTTGAAGCCTTTTTCATACGGAAGCGACATTTCCGAGCGAAATATGTTTACACCGTGCGACACCACAAATTTGACTGCCTTATTACCTTTAGGCAGCCTAGGTGCATTCACTATTATTATGCGTTTAGCATTTTTTTTGTTGATATTGTAATTATCATCTTCAGATAACCTCCACTTCCAGAGGTCTCTTGATTGAAAATTGTCGCGAAAGATCACTCTATGTCGGTAATCAAATACATCTTTAGCGCTAACCCGTTGCATGAAAACCAGACAAATTATAATGGATACCAGCAGCAACATGAACAAAGATTGAAACCTAAAAAAAATACGTTTCATAATTATATTAACCACCAATAATTATTAATTATAATCAAATTGTTGTGATTATATAATAAGATTGACACTTATTCATTATTTTAATTAAAATCATCCCATACAATGCCTTCTTCTAGCCATTTAATATCGCCGTTTAAAACGCTTTTTGCAAGTTTATGCTCTTTACGGGTATCATTATCTGATAAGCGATTAAAAAGAACATTCACTTTTCTTGATGTATTTAAACAAAATACATCCGCAAGATATTCAGGTGTCATTTCATCCAAACCTGATACACTCTTTAGTAATTCTTTTTGTGATTTTGCATAAAAGCAAGTTGTCGCCATAGCAAAAAGTAATGTACCAATATCCATTAAAATACCTAACAAGTTTTGTTTGCGCTCTAATCTGTTTTGATAAATGCCTATATAATGAAAAATACTGCGCGCTAATTTATGAGACATACGCTCAATAAAAACAATGTGTTTTGATAATTTTCCAAGCTCTGCGTGAGATTTCCAAAGGGATGAATTAACCCACTGTTTTGGATACCATTTACTGTAAAATGATGCGAGTTTTAATCCGCTTCGCAGTTTTTCACCAAGGGGCAATTTATGTTTTAATAGATCGGCGGCTACTTTTAAATGTGGATCAATCGCCTCCCTTGCCAAGAAAAGCTTCATAATATCGCTAGTACCTTCAATGATAAGATTAATACGGATATCACGCATCATACGCTCAAGCGGATAAGGTTTTTCGCCTCGCGCTTTTAATGATGATGCTTTTTCATAGCCTCGTCCTCCGCGAAATTGTAATGTAGTATCAACGACCTCCCAACTAAGCTCTGAGGTGAATAATTTTGCCATTGCCGCTTCGATACGAATATCTAAACTAGGATCGTCTGCCATATGAGAAGTCAAGTAAGTCACAGCCTCCATCGCAAAAGTACTTGATGCAATAAAAGCAATTTTATTTTCGCCCGCTTCGTGTTTGCCAATGGGCAGTCCCCATTGAACACGTTCATTTCCCCAATCGCGTGCTACAGCCAAACAGTATTTACCAAGCGCCGTTGATGCGGCAGGTAACGTCAGTCTCCCAATATTTAGTGTTGCTAGCGCAATTTTTAAACCTTTCCCCTCGCCTAAAATGATATTTTCAGCAGGTACTTTGACATCTTTAAATTCAATTAAACCATTTTGAATGCCTCTAATTCCCATAAAATCACAGCGGTGTAAAATAGTCATGCCCGGCATTTCTTTTTCAACAATAAAGGCGCTGATTTGTTTTATTAGTGTACCATTTTTGAGTTTTTTAGAAGTGGTTTGTGCCATCACGACTAATACATCAGCAATAAGACCATTAGTACACCACAACTTTTTACCGTTAATAAGGTAGTGTTTGCCGTCCTCAGATAAAGTCGCAATTGTTTCCATTTTAGCAGGATCAGATCCTACTTCAGGCTCGGTTAAGGCAAAGGCTGAAATTTTTCCATTACGAAACATTGGTAAATATTTTTCCTTTTGCGCACTAGTACCGAACATTTTTAAAGGCTGTGGAACACCAATGGATTGGTGAGCACTCAGTAAAACGGCCGTACTGCCACAATGTGAAGATACTGCCATCATGACGCGATTATAATTAACTTGTGTAAGGCCTAATCCGTTGTATTCTTTAGACACTTTCATTGCGAAAAGGCCTAAATCAGAGAGACCTTTTAATATTTCATCAGAAATGTTCTGTGTCGCATCAACTTTTTCAGCATCTACATGTTCACGCATAAAATTGATTACTACAGCAACTAAATCATCACCTATTTTTTTTTCTTCGTCACTCTGTGTTGGGAAGGGATAGATTAAATTTGGTTTAAAACAACCCATGAATAATTGCCCAGCAAATCCTTGATTGGATGCAGTGCTTTCGCGGGCTGATTCAGTTAAATTGAGTGCAGATGCCTTGCCTTCATTCATTTTAGTGGTGTCGATGATTAATCCTTCTTCACCTACTGTGTTTTTGTTGGACATAACTTTTCCTCATAAAATGTTGTATTAGATGCAACCTTATCAACAAGTAATTGAGCAGGTTTGAAGCGACTACCATATTTTTCACTGAACATCTCTAGCTTCGCGCAAACACTTTTTAGCCCTTGGTTATCTGCATATTTTAGTAAACCACCTTCAAAAGCAGGAAATCCAAGCCCCATTAACATTGCCATATCTAAATAAGCTGGATCGTTAATGACTTTTTCTTGCAAACACATAACTGCCTCATTGAGCATTCTATATATACAACGTTGTTGAATCAGTGTTTTTGAAAAACTAACAGCATCAATTTTATTCTCTGCACGATAAGCTTGTATAATACTATTTAATGCTTCATTATATATTGGCGCGCTTTTACTGTCTGAAAAGTGAAGATAAAACCCCGAGCCCGTTTTTTTGCCAACAAATTGTGTTGTTTCAGCAATAGACCTAAAGATCCCCGCAATCTCCATCCGCTCACCATAAGCCTCTTCGAGAATACTTGCTACATGAAAACCAATATCAATACCTACCTCATCAGATAAAATAAAGGGGCCCATTGGCATACCAAAAGATTTAACTGCCTTATCAATATCAACAACATTACCACCTTCTTGTAAAATAAGCGCAGCTTCATTGAGCATGGGCATTAAGACTCGGTTAACTAAGAAACCTGCACAATCAGCGACAACTATCGGAGTTTTTCCTAATGATTTAACAAAACTGACCGTATTGACGATCGTTTGCGTGGATGTTTTTTTACCAGGAATAATTTCAACCAAAGGCATTTTGTTCACGGGATTAAAAAAGTGCATACCAATGAAGTTTTTAGGACGTTTTAATGCGGTCGCCATCTCTGTTATTGATAAACTTGACGTGTTAGATGTCATAATGCAATGCTCTGGTAAGTATGATTCTGCCTCTGCAAGTACTGCTTTTTTAATCTCTATTTTTTCAACAACAGCTTCACAAATCAGATCAATATTTTTAAATCCATTATAATTAACACAGCCTGCAATATGATTCATTTTATTGCGAATTTGAGTTTGGTTTATTTTTCGATAACGTTTCATTTGAATATAATAATCAGACGCTGTTTGATAGCCTTTGTTTACAGCACTCCATTCAATATCTTTTAAACGTATACTATAATCATTTTTTGAAAATAACCAACCGATGCCACCACCCATGACACCCGCGCCCAATACGGCTGTTTGCTTATTATTCAATGGTATTGGCGTTAATTTTTTATCTTCCGCACCTGTTTCTTTGCTAATTAACTCTGAGGTAAAGAACAGTTGAATCAAATTTTTGCTTTCTTTTGTTATTGCAACTTTTGAAAAACCGTCAATTTCAATTTCAAGTGCTTTATCAATTGCAATACCATGGATTTTCCTAATCGTTTTAATTGCCTGTAGTGGGGCTGGATATTGGCCTTTTGTTTTTTTGAGTAAATTCTTAAGCGCCATTTTAAAAACAAATTTATTACCAAGTTTTGTGTCGTCAAGAAAACGATTTATAAGGCTTTTCTTGTCAGTACGATTTTTAATTAATGATTTTGCAAATGATCTACCGTGTAACAATTTTGTAATCATTTTCTGAACATCATCTTTTTGAAAGTCGTGGTTATAGATTTGATCAATTAAATGCATGCGCAATGCTTTTTTCGCAACAATTAATTTACCGCTAAGAATGAGTTGTAGCGCATTTTGTAAACCAACGAGGCGAGGCATTCTGACACAACCCCCAAATCCTGGAATAATACCCAGTTTAACTTCTGGTAAGCCAATAACTGTTTTAGGGTGATCAGATGCCATACGGTAGGTACAAGCGAGTGCAAGTTCACATCCACCACCAACACATGCACCATTGATAACAGCAAGCGTAGGAAATGAAAGTAATGCAATCTCATTAATAATTAATTGCCCCTCGCGTGCTTTATCTGCTGCTTCTTCTTTCGTTGAGATACCTTGAATTTCATTAATATCAGCACCTGCGATAAACACATTTTTCTTGCTACTATCAAATACAAGCAATTTGATATCTTTGTTAGTCGAAAGATCTGCAATAGCATCTTTGAGTTCGCTTAATGACGCTGAATCTAGTTTATTAATTTTAGGATTGGAATGATTAAATGTCAGGGTAGCAACCCCTTGGTTATCACCTTTTGTTACAATATCTAATATGAAATTCATTATTCTATCTCCAATGCAAATGCGGCACCTTGGCCACCACCGACACAAAGTGCTGCTAAACCACAGTTTTTATTTTGGCTGCGTAGTGATCTTAGTAGTGTAATTATCAAACGAGTTCCCGTTGCACCAACAGGATGGCCCAGTGCAATTGCTCCACCATTTATATTAACAATATTAGGATCAATCTCGCCAAGTGCCTCATATTTATTTAAATATTTATTTGCAAAATCCTTCGATGCAAAGGCGCGTTCATTTGCAATCACTTGTGCTGCAAACGCTTCATTTATTTCAATCAAATCAAAATCACTCATTCTCATAGATGTTTTATCAAGTAGTTTTGAGGTCGCATAAATGGGTCCTAAACCCATTCTATTTGGGGCAAGCCCCGCATAGGCATAATCACGAATATAACCAAGGGGTTTTAAGCCTAACTCCTTCGCTTTACTTTCTAGCATAATCATTACAGCCCCCGCACCATCAGTTACTGGACAGGCATTACCAACGGTCACAGTACCAGTTAGCCGATCAAAATAAGGACGAAGTTTAGTGAGATTGTCAAGCGTTTGATTATGCCGAAGTGAATTATCTGTTTTTTGAATTTGAAGATACTTAGGGGGTAACAATATAGGGTGAATTTCATCATCAAAAAATCCAGATTGTTGTGCTTTACTCGCTTTAACATGGGAATTTAAAGCAAAAACATCTTGCTCTTCTCTTGAGATATGAAACTCTCGCGCAAGCACCTCTGCTGTTTGCCCCATATTGAGACTGCAAACAGGATCAGTTAGCCCCTCAACAATAGACAAGATCGGCTTAAGAAAACTAGGGCGAAATTTAGATAGGATAGAAAGTTTCTGAGGCAGTGTTTTGGACCTCATTAAATGAACAAATAAATTGGTCATTTTCCTTCCATATATTAACGGGTAACCACTCATACTTTCAGTACCACCCGCAATGACAATATTACCATTACCTGCCAGTAACTTTTCATAACCTGTTGTAATTGATTGCATACCAGATGCACAATTGCGATTCACAGTATAAGCAATGACACTTTCAGGCAGCCCTGCTTTTAATGCAATAACACGCGCAATATTCGGGGAATTTGCTGGTTGCCCTACATTACCGATAATAACCTCATCAATAAGATCAAGGGGAATGTCTATTTTTGCAATCAATTCTTTAACAATAACAGCACCAAGATCATCCGCGTTTACACCAGCCATATTCGTACCAGCCTTACAAAAAGGTGAACGAATTCCATTTACAATAGCCAATCTTTCTTTCATTCTATAAACTCCAAAGTATTAAACGTGTTGTAGAATCTCCTTTATAGAAAAAATTTTCAACTTGTATTTAATTAATTTGCGCTACCTGATTTAAAATATTTTTGAATCATGGAATTAATAGTCGAAAATCATACGCATATTAGCTCAAAAGGCAATGCCCTGCTTGTTCTCGAATGTCCGATCAATGCATCGCATTCGACTTCGCGGGACGGATTAAGAATTGAAGTCTTTATGTTAATTCTTCTAACAAATAATTAACGTAGTTAATCATTAAGAGAGCTATTTAACGCCGAGTTTCCGTACACAATTTTTATACTAATGTCATTGCACATCAAGTATCTTTTTAACAAAAAAACACTTTTCTTTTGAAAAGTTTATTGAACTATATTAGGGGCTGTTGATCTTTCACATTGGCAACCAAATCATTGAGCAAGCTAGTGCGAGCATACTTTCAAAATGAATCTTTAGTTTATCGTATCGAGTGGCTATTGCCCTAAAATGTTTCAACCTTGCAAAGGCATTTTCAACTAAGTGCCTATATTTGTATAAACACCAGTCAATATCAGCATTACCCACTTTTG
>JAGLDN010000225.1 GCA_023145575.1 Psychromonas sp. | reverse complement strand
AAAGGCGCTAGCTTCAATTGAAACTAGCGCCTTTTTATTTGACTTAATTAACCAAAAGCTAATTAAGTCTATATTTAATTATGCATACATAGGTACTAAGAAAACAGTCCCTAAAATAACAGTAGCTAAACCAAATAAAACGGGCACTGAGGTACGTTTAACGACTTCAAATGGGCTGATTTTTGCCATCCCAGATGTTGCAACAATAACGCCCGATACAGGAGAAATTGTACGTCCTAAGTTTGATGCTTGTAACATAGGAACGATTAAGAATGCTGGGTTAACACCCATTTTAGCCGCCAATGTAGGTGCTAATTCAACAAATGCGTAGAAAGGTGCATTACCCGATCCTGTCGCAATCGCAGCTGCTACCGTTAAGCCTGTTAGTAATAACATTAAGACTAAACCACCAGCACCAGCTGATTGAGCAAGACCAATTAAGTTATCAATCGCGCCAATAGACATTAAGCCTTGCGCAAAAACGCCCGCTGCAACCAATAACATTACCACGCCTTTAAACGCGTCAGCCATACCTGCATAACAAGATTCTAGCCCTTCAAGCGTAACTTTTCCGTTTAAGCGATTTTTCAAATAATCAGCAAGTGCGCCAATCGCAATAGACAGCACAACAATGGTGTAGATATCTAATTTAAGACCCGGAATTGTTTCGCCATTGAAAACAAAAACACCTACAATCGGCACAAACGGTAAAATTGCATAAATAGCAGGTGCATCAGCTTTAAGCTCTGATACATCAATTTTTTCCATTGGTGTATTTTCTTTTTTGTCTAAGTACTTATTCCAAAAATAGGCAGCTGCAGCCATCACAATAATAGCGGCAATTGAAACAGGTAATACAGTTTCAACGGCAAAAATGTGTAAAGCCATGCCAGATTTCTCAGCGGCAATAACAACATCGCCAGACGTTGGAGATAAAATAATCGCAGCAGGTGACGCACAAACCGCAACCGCAGCGGGACGAGATATCCCCATCGCAACCATCATTGGGAATAATGTCGCCATTAATAACACACCTAACCCAGTCGCAGAACTAACAGCCAATGACATTAAACATGCAACAATATAAGCGGCAACTAAAAGAATGTAAGGCGATTTAATAAACGCTAATGGCTTAGAAAACTGCTTAACAACCACGTTGTTTGCGCCAATATGTGTCATATAACTCGCAAAACCACATAACAGCATGATTTGCATACCTAAACCGCCACCACGATACTGCAGCATGTATTTCACATACTCTAATGCATCAGTGATCATATTGCCCGTTGATGCTACTTTCGCTGGCAAAATAGTATGCCCAAGCATCCCCGTGATTAATAAAAGTATAATACCAGCGGTCAACAATACGCCTGCAGGTTTATATTCTTTAATGATAAAGTAACCAACAATCACGGTTACAATAAAGCCAATTAATAGTTCTAACATTCAAACTTCCTTTTGAAAATGATACAAATTTGTTTTGCATCTATAATTTTGAGGGAATATAACACAACATTAATCTCAAATATTGATTTTACACAAATTTATGTAATTAAATTACATAACGGTCTTTGCAATAAGGGTTTTAGTTTAAATTCTGTAATTAAAGACCAAAAACCAAATCATTATTTCTTTTAAGACAATAGTTAGTTAAAATCAATCTTCAATCTCGCTTCAAAAATGGTGTCTTATGTTTTTTAAAAATTTACAGGTTTATCGCTTTACTCGCCCACTTGAACACACAGAAGATCAGCTAGAAAAAGAGCTAGAATCTCTTAAATTCAAACC
>JAGLDN010000224.1 GCA_023145575.1 Psychromonas sp. | reverse complement strand
AACAAAGATCAACAGCCCCTAATTAAGAAAATGACAGAGTCAAAGAGATATTGATCTTATTTCTGATTTTCAAGCGTATCATAATTATGCTAATAACAGTGGACGTTGATAATAATACCCCTTACAATAAATAGCTTTTCTATTTTAGCGCATAAAATATTTTACTTGCGCATTATAAGTTCCAAAGGAAACGGCCATTACATTAACTTGACCCTTAAATTAATCTTTTTTTCCTGTCTAAAATTTAGAATACAGACTTAATGTAATTGATATAATTTAATTAATCTGTTTAAAATAAGCCACTTATTCTTGGAAACTATCGTAAATCAAGCAAGCATTACAAACTTCAATTAAATGATACCGATAGTTGATTAATGATAACTAAGGTAACATTTCACCCAAAATAGACTGATTTTTACTGCGTAAGACTTGCAACTAAAATTAATATGATGTGTAATACTCAATATGCTCATTTAATCAGCTAGTATATTTGATAATATTGGCTCAAATAAACAAACAACTATACAAAACCATACACACTTACTTTGTGCAGAAGGCGTATTTGTTTTGTATAAACAACATGCTTGCATCAGCAATTTTTCATAATAGTTTAATACTACTCGGAGTAATACATGACAAATTTAACTGGCGATAAATTACAAAAATATGGTATCACTGATCCTGTTGAAATTATTTACAACCCAAGTTATGATAAACTTTTTCAAGAAGAAACGTCAAAAACACTCGAAGGTTTTGAAAAGGCAGTTGTTACATCAAATGGCACAGTTGCTGTTGATACTGGTATATTCACGGGTCGCTCACCCAAAGATAAATTCATTGTAAAAGATGACACTACACGCGATACGATTTGGTGGTCTGATCAAGGAAAAAATGATAATAAAGCGATTGAGCAATCTGTCTGGACTGATTTAAAAACAATAGTCACAGAGCAACTATCAAATAAACGACTTTTTGTTATTGATGCATTTTGTGGTGCAAATATAAACTCACGTTTAAAAGTACGCTTTATCATGGAAGTTGCATGGCAAGCACACTTTGTAAAGAATATGTTTATTCGTCCAACTGATGCTGAGCTCAACGGCTTTGAACCTGATTTTGTTGTAATGAATGGATCAAAAGCAGTTAATCCAAATTGGCAAAACCATGGGTTAAACTCTGAAAATTTTGTTGCCTTTAATTTAAAAGAGAAAATGCAAGTCATCGGTGGTACTTGGTATGGCGGCGAAATGAAAAAGGGGCTGTTCGCGATCATGAACTATCTACTGCCACTTAAAGGCATGGCATCAATGCACTGCTCGGCAAATATTGGAAAATCTGGCGATACCGCTATATTCTTCGGCTTATCTGGCACAGGAAAAACGACGCTTTCAACCGATCCTAATCGTGCGCTGATTGGGGATGACGAACATGGTTGGGATGAAAGTGGCGTATTTAATTATGAGGGGGGTTGCTACGCAAAAACCATTCGTCTAAATGCAGAGGCTGAGCCTGATATTTTCGCTGCAATCAAGCGTAACGCACTACTTGAAAACGTTGTTGTTGGTGATAACGGTATAATTGATTTTGATGATGCGAGTAAAACTGAAAATGCCCGCGTTTCGTATCCAATTGATCACATCGAAAATATTGTTACGCCTATTTCAAGAGGTGATCATGCTAAAAAAGTCATTTTCTTAACCGCTGATGCTTTTGGTGTACTACCGCCTGTATCTAAATTAACAAAAGCACAAACACAATATCATTTCCTTTCTGGTTTTACAGCTAAATTAGCAGGCACAGAGCTCGGTGTTACTGAGCCTACACCAACGTTTTCATCTTGTTTTGGTAAGGCATTTTTGACATTACATCCAACACAATATGCAGAGCAACTGGCTAAACGCATGGAAATATGCAATTCGGATGCGTATTTAGTAAATACTGGCTGGAATGGAACAGGTAAACGTATTTCAATTCATGATACGCGTGGGATCATTACTGCAATCCTTGATGGCTCAATTGAAGATGCCGAAACAACAGTCATTCCTCTTTTCAATTTAGAGGTTCCAACGTCACTACCCGGCGTGGACAGTAAAATTCTTGATCCGCGAGATACCTATGCAAACACTAAAGAGTGGGATGATAAAGCCCAAAAGCTTGCTAGATTATTTATCAAAAACTTTGAGCGTTATACCGATAAGCAAGAAGGCAAAGATCTCATTTCAGGCGGGCCTATTTTAAATGTTGTACATACATAAACATGTGACAATGATAGTTTAAAATTACATCGAAATGCTTTTCATCCAAACCTATGTTTAGCAAAGCATTTTGACGTAATACCAAGTTACTTCAAAATAAAAATACCGCTTACACGAAAATCAGAGTATGACACAACATTTAAGCTGCAGACGATTAGCTACGATTATCATTCACTTGCTGTAATAAAGTACGACTTTCATTCAAGAACGCTATAGAATAATCACCCATCCATTGTGTTACCGACCTAAAACGACCTAGAAACGCATCTTTATCATTGTTTTTAAGTAACTCAATTGCTTCATAAAAATGTTTATGAAAACGATTGATCATAATTAGATTGTTTTTTTGTGCAAAAATAATATCGGCATACAATGTTGGATCTTGTGCAAATAATCGCCCGACCATAGCTAACTCTAAGCGATAAATAGGTGAACTTAAAGCAAGTAATTGTTCTAAATCAGCATCAACTGCTTGCAAATACGAACCATAAACATAGCTTGTGAAATGTCGGAGCGCTTGAATTAACGTCATTGATTCATCATGTACATTGGCATCTACTTTTTGCAGTATAGAGCCCCAAGTTTTCATTTGCTCGAGAAGCCATGCATATTTATCTTCACCACGCCCATCACAATAAGCAATCACTTGTTTTGCAAAACTTGAAACATCAGGACCAAACATTGGATGCAACCCTAAAACTGGCCCGCTATGAACTTTTAACATGGCTTTTAAAGGGGCCTCTTTTATACTGGCTATATCTGCTAAAATACAACCTTGAGGTAAGAATGTTAGTAATTCAATGACAGATACGGTTACATCAATTGGCACCCCGACAAGCACTAGACCAGCTTGGCAACAAAGCGCTTTTGCGTCCGACCAGTTTGATTTATCAAGCGTATCAACTTTATATCCAGACAAAGTGAACATTTCAACAAAGCGTCGTCCTAACTTACCATTACCACCGATAATGACAATGCGCTTTACATTTAAATTAATTTTTTTGAAGCCGGTATTATTTTCATTTACATAAGATTCACGAATAATACGACGTAATAAATTTTCAATAAGATCGCCTGATACACCTTTTCTCTCAGCATCAGCACGACGTTTTTTTAGCATCTCCGCCTCACGATCTGGTGCATAAATTGGCATGCCATGCTCAGCTTTAATTTGCCCAACTTGATGAACCAATGATAAACGCTGTGCAAGCAGTTCGATCAACTGTTGATCGATTGCATCGATTTCTAATCTTAATTTACTTAATGGCATAATATTCTTACTTCAATTGCGAGTGGGTAATACTTGCTTCAATGAATTATTTGCATCATTTAATAATTTACATGTTGTTTCCCAATTAATACAAGCATCCGTGACTGACACACCATATTGTAAATTAGACACTGGCAGAGACAGCGCTTGATTACCTTCATTAATATTACTTTCTAACATAATACCAATTATTGATTGGTTACCTTGATTAATTTGATGAAAAATATCTTTAGCAACTAAAGGCTGATGATGATGATTTTTGCTTGAGTTTTCATGGCTACAATCGACAATTAAAATATTATCAATACCTGCATCAGTTAATGCTTTCTCTGCCAATGTAATATTTACTGAGTCGTAATTTGGCTTACCACCTCCACCACGCAAAATGACATGCCCATCTTTATTACCTCTTGTTTGCAATAATGCACTTTGCCCTTTTTGGTTAATGCCGATAAAACGGTGAGAAGATAATGCTGATTGCATTGCATTTACAGCGGTTAATAAATTACCATCAGTACCGTTCTTAAAGCCAACAGGCATTGAAAGACCACTTGCCATTTCACGGTGAGTTTGTGATTCTGTTGTGCGTGCACCAATAGCCGCCCAACTATATAAATCGGCTAAATACTGTGGACTGATAGGATCAAGCGCCTCAGTTGCAATCGGCAAACCAAGTTTACTTATCCAAAGTAATAGTTCGCGAGCTTTTTCGAGCCCAGTTTCAATCTCAAATGAATCATCCATATGCGGATCATTAATTAATCCTTTCCATCCAGTTGTGGTGCGTGGCTTTTCAAAATAAACACGCATCACAATGTAAAGAGTATCTTTATGTTGTTCGTGTAGTTTTTTTAAATCTGTGGCGTATTTTTTAGCCGCAACAACATCATGAATTGAACAGGGACCACAGATCACCAAAAGGCGATGATCCTTTTTATGTACTATTTGCGAAATGGTTTTTCGAGAGGATGCAATAAATTTTTCTACATCCGAAGCTGGTAGTTTCTTTTTGAGATCTTCTGGTGTAATGAGCACCATTTCAGATTTAATGTAAATATTTTCATTTTTCAGTATAGCCATTTATTGTCCTATATAAAGATTAATAGATTATATTTTAACACGATAACTATATTATACGTACTAATAACCTAAATAGCTTTAAAACAGTCGATATTTAGCTTATACCAATTAAAAATAACATGCTAATAGATAATCAATATACTTTAATCTGAAAAGGTAATAAGGAAAATCATATCGAATCCCTCTCGGTGGCGTAAAGAAAAAGACTTTAATCATTAAATAATTATTGTCTATAAATATTTTATAGCTTTGCCAATGCGTATTTACTCATGTGACGCAAAAATGCAAAGTCTGGCTCAGGCTCGAAAATCTGAACAAGGCACAATATTAGGCACTT
>JAGLDN010000223.1 GCA_023145575.1 Psychromonas sp. | reverse complement strand
ATGTTTAATCCAAAAAAATTAGAAGAAATAGCAAAGCAAGTTGGCGACGTAATACCAAAAGGTGTAAAAAATATTGGGGAGGAAGTTGAACGTAAAGTAAAACAAATTTTACAGGCACAACTTTCAAAACTTAATATGGTGAGTCGTGAAGAGTTTGATGTGCAAACAAATGTGCTTTTGCGTACCCGTGAAAAAATAACAACGCTTCAGATACAAGTGTCTGAAATTGAGCAGCAGCTAAAAAAATTAGATGGAAATAAAGAATAATACCAAGAATGTTATTTTTCAGGGTAAGTTCCCCAGCCATCATAATTAATGCTGAATGATTGTGCTAGTTTCAATAGATCGTCAATATCGTCGATGATCGCATCTTCATCTAAATTCATTTCAATGACGACATCAAAACTTAATATTATAGATCCATCCTCAAGAATTAGCTCTTCATGATCTGTGACTTCATAGCCTTTGTTAAAACAAGCTACAGTCGCTTTTTCTAATGTAGTAAGATCAGTACAAGAGAGATGATGCTCAATCATATAAACAGCATCTGGATTTGAACCATCTTCTAAAACTGCATCTACAATGCCGTGCGTTTCTTCTATAAAAGTTTCAAGAAGATCCTCTGGTGAAATTAATTGATCTATTATTTGTGTCTTGACCATTTTTTCATTCCTTTCGCTAGCTGTAACCTTTATCTCCATATTGATTTCTTAGTTAGCGTTTGACTTCATTTAATATGTTATGAATTTTTTTTGTACTTCAGATAATGACACTTCTTTTAAAATTGGACGACCTACAACGAATCCCATATTGACACTGCCTTTAACATAGTATATTTTTCCAGACTCCGCAGTTAATAAAACGTCGGGAAGTGAGCCCTTACGACTCCTGTATTTGTGAATACCTGGTACAACAACGGTCGAGAAACTATCACCACCTTTTCCTAAATATCCGACGGTTTTACCTTGCATATCGAGCACGCTGAATTTTATCGAGCGACCCGAATATGCGTCGGGTCGAAAGAAATAAATCACCGCTTTACCTGGTGGCACTACTATGTGAGGACCTTTCACATGACGTGGTGGCACGCAGCCAATTACGGATAAAATCCCTAACAATACAATTAGCTTAGCAACATTAAATATAGCTTTTTTCATAATCATCACCCCTTTCTAATGTGTATGCCCATATGACGTAAAAATGGAAAAACAGGGCACGCACTCGATGATCAGAAGAAGGCGCAACATGTCAGCTTTGGTGATTAACGTAGTTAATCACCGAGAGGGCAATTTTATATTAAGTACCTTAGCACAATTTACCAATCTGAAGTTGCATTTCGAAGTAACATCGGTATAAATTTATTTTTTACCTTCAGTAAGTCGATGAGACAGGCTCAAATAGCCAATTATCTTATTGCTTTTTAAAGTTGATAATTGAGCATATAATAGGCATAAGTTTTCTAAATCCTGATAAATAGACATCGATATGTTGTTTTGTTTTAGTCACAGTATCTTTAGCTTCATTGAAGTCATCTTTTATTTGTAATCGAGCAAAATCACGAATTTCTTCTATAGGTTGCGCTTCTGCCCCGCTAGTTTGATTTAAAGCGGCAATTAAAAAAATCAAGGACGTGAATATATTAATACCCGTTAATATTGCAGTTGAAACTAAAGCACTGTACCGCGTATCAAGATAAAAGAATATCGTTATATTAAGCGTGATCACTCCTAAAAAGATTGTCAAAACAGCCAAACCAACAAAGGAAAACTGGCGGATTTTTTTCTTAAGTTCAAGCACGAAGAGTGCTTTTTCGCATTTAATTAAAAGCTTTATTTTAGCATTAAGAATGTCACTCATAAATAATCCTTTATATTTATTTTAATAAGCGTCCTACAACAGCGCCCAAAACAAAAATAGTAATAAGAGACGTAGTGGAAATTTTCTTATAATCGCTTTGTATTGTGTCAATTAAATTACTCATGCTTTCTTGTGTATTCGATGCACCCGTTTTTAATGTAGAAATCACCTCTTCTTTTTTTTCTTTTAGTTTTGCTTCTGACTCAGAGACTTTTTCTTTTATATTTGTGTTTATGGTGGATCCTTGTGATTTTTGTTCTTTTTTAAATAAATCAATTTCTGCACGAAGTGCTTCGAGTTCTTTTTGGACATCTATTTTTTGCATTATATTTCCCTTATTTATGCTTGATATCACAGGTGTAAACGTAATATTTTTTAATTATAAAACTTATCGTATTAATGTTTATCTACCATAACGGCTAATTTTTCATTATCGACTTCCTTTTATACCCATGTAAAGTAAAAATGAAAAATGCGGCACAAAACGAAATGTTATATCCGAACTAAAGCCTGATAAAGCGATTTTATGTCAAATGGATATTATACAAAATATAATATCTTTAGTTGCTTATAAAATTTTAGATTTACCATAGCGATAGACATTGTTAATTTTATTAATCGGGATTGTTATTATTTTCAATAGGCCGCCTAACTTCCTTATTTAGCTGATCAAATTTATTAATCATTATTTCATGGCAATCTTCCATTAACTTTCTAATATCATTTTTATTATATTTACTCACATCAATAGGGGGCATCATTTCAACGATAACATCACCATTTGTCCAGCGATTTAATTGTATTTGATTGTGCGTATTCGAGATAACAGTTGGCACGATATTGACTTTAGCTTTTAACGCCATATGAAATGCGCCCATTTTAAAGGGTAGCAAACCGCGTCCGTTGCTACGTGTGCCTTCTGGGAAGATCCAAACACCTAATTTCTTTTTTTTAATTTGATCCACAACCGCATCCATCGTACTACGTGATTTATGTTTATTACCTCTGTCAATTAATATGTTACCCGTCAAGTAATAGATAATACCAAAAAATGGTATCAAAACGAGGCTTTTTTTGCCCATAGTCACTGATCCAGGTTGTACTGCGCCTGTTGTAGTTAACATATCTACATTGTTTTGATGATTAGCAAGATAAATAACTGAGCCATAATTTCTTGCTACTTTGGGAACTCGATAGATAACGTTAAGTCCTACAATTTTAGACATTTTTGCAAATAACATAGCAAAATGATAAGTGTTTTTAGGGTTTCTTGGGCTCATTAAGCAATAAAAAAAAGAATAAACACTCATCAATATAATGCATATTGTTATTAAAATAATTCGAATAATAGCTAACATATTTTTATTGTACTCATATATGGAAAAGACTAAGACTTGACCTGCACTTCAATTTTATCGACACGTTGTAATCCTCTTGGTAATTTATTCCCGCGACGACCACGTTCACCTTGATAATGTGCTAAATCTGTTACTTTAAGCGTTAATGTACGCTTTCCTGCGTACAATGTCACTGCGCTATTTATCGGTATGATTTTTAACATTGTCACAAATTCATCTCGGCTAACGGCTTTCGCTTTAGGAATGTTAATCATTTTGTTACCCTTGCCTCGACTTAAGCTGGGCAATTTATTCACAGGGAAAATTAACATTCGACCTTCATTACTAATTATCAAGCAAAGATCATCATTTTGTTCACTTAGTTTATATGGTGGAATTAATTCCGCATTTTCTGCTAATTTGATAACAGGCTTGCCGTTTTTATGTCGACTATTGATATCTGAAAATTTCCCAATAAAACCATAACCATTATCACTGCTTAAAATAAAGCGATCATTTGCTTCGCCGATTAACATATTGACAAAAGGGTTGCGGTTATTTTGATTAAAGCGCCCAGTTAATGGTTCACCTTGCGAGCGAGCAGAGGGGAGGGAGTGAATGTCCAGTGAATAGGCTCGACCTGTATTATCAAAGAAAATACAGCTTTGATTACTTTTGCCATTAATGCTTGCCAAATACTCATCACCCGCTTTATAGCTTAATGCTGTTGCGTCTATGTCATGTCCCTTTGCTGATCTTACCCAACCTTGAGTTGATAAAATAACAGTCACGGGCTCGCTTGGCACGAGTTCTTTTTCACTTAGGGCTTTTGCTTCATTTCGCTCGACTAAAGGACTTCGCCGATCATCCCCGTATTTTTGCGCATCCGCTTTAATTTCTTTTTTTATCAATGTATTTAAGCGATTATCAGAGCTAAGCAGTAAAACAAGCTTTTCTTTTTCAATAGAAAGCGCCTCCATTTCTGCTCTAATTTGAATTTCTTCAAGCTTTGCAAGCTGGCGGAGTTTAATCTCTAAAATTGCATGTGCTTGCACATCTGATAAATTAAAGCGAGCCATTAACTCTGCCTTAGCATCATCGAAGGTGCGAATAATCTCAATGACTTCATCAATGTTTAAGTAAGCAACCAATAAGCCTTCAAGTAAATGCAACCGAGCTTCTATTTTATCAAGCCTAAATTGTAATCGTCGTCGTACGGTTAATTTACGATAAACAAGCCATTCGGTGAGTATTTTTAGCAAACCTTTCACCTGTGGACGTTTATCAAGCCCGATCAT
Source organism: Psychromonas sp. (assembly GCA_023145575.1). Lineage (GTDB taxonomy): Bacteria > Pseudomonadota > Gammaproteobacteria > Enterobacterales > Psychromonadaceae > Psychromonas. The sequence continues at coordinate 3,185 of JAGLDN010000223.1, read as the reverse complement.
ATTAAGATTTACCTTATGATTCACCTCTAAATCAGTTGATGCAAACAAATGATTCATTAACGCTTCAAGATCAACGCGGTTAGACCGAGAGACTATAACCAAACGCGTTGGATTGTATCGATCAGATTCATCGCGCAAATCAGCAACCATCGGCAGTTTTTTATCCGTCATTTGCTTGGCTATCTCTTTTAATATTTTTCCGCCTGAGACACGATGCGGTAGCGCTGAAATAATAATTTCGCCATTTTCAATACCGTAAACAGCACGACTTTTAAAACTACCTCGACCAGTTTCATATATTTTGTTTATTTCACTAGCAGGAGTGATGATTTCAGCTTCAGTCGGGTAATCAGGACCTTGCACAAAGATTAACAACTCTTGCAGAGTCGCTTTAGGCTTTTCAATTAAATGAATACAAGCATTGGCAACTTCGCGTACATTATGCGGGGGAATATCGGTTGCCATACCGACAGCAATACCTGTAATGCCATTGAGTAAAATATGCGGCAAACGTGCTGGAAGTAATTCTGGCTCATTTAAGGTTCCATCAAAATTGGGTTTCCAATCGGTTGTACCTTTGCCAATTTCAGCGAGTAATAATTCAGAAAATGCAGATAAACGCGACTCAGTATAACGCATTGCTGCGAATGATTTTGGATCGTCAGGCGCGCCCCAGTTGCCTTGCCCGTCAATCAGCGGGTATCGATATGAAAAAGGCTGCGCCATTAATACCATGGCCTCATAACAGGCGCTGTCACCATGAGGGTGATATTTACCAAGTACGTCACCTACAGTGCGAGCTGATTTTTTATGTTTGGAGAGTGCAGAAAGCCCAAGTTCAGACATTGCATAGATGATACGACGCTGAACCGGTTTGAGACCATCACCTATATGGGGCAGTGCGCGATCCATGATGACATACATAGAGTAATTTAAGTAAGCCTCTTCAGTAAACTTTGCAAAAGTAAGCACTTCTATCCCCTCTAAACTTAGATCTTGTGCAACACTCATCTACAGGCTTTCCTTATTAATAGTAATTGAACGAATTATACTCTTAATCAATCCAAGTGCAAAGCACTCAAGATATATTTTACTAAGCTATCACATTCAAGTAAAAAGCCAAGGATCCCAAGTAACGAGAAGATGCAATGGCCCATTTTAGTTGAGAGGTCAGATCAATGCGCAACATTCTAGCTAGCAAAGATCAGCTAAATAATCGTTTGTCGGTAAAATTAATTAAAAATGTTAATTATACCAATTACATTAAGGATGCGATCTAAATTTTACTCACGGGAAACAGCTTTATTCAATGTAGACGTTAATATAAGGAACTGTTTTTATTGTAAAAACAGCTCGAAAGTAAGTGCTTTAAGCAGTAAAATAGAAAAATAATTTATTGTAATTGGTATTATATACTTATTCACTTTTAGAAGGTTAAACGTATAGCTGGTTTCGATCCTTACGCCCCGCGACGACTTGCTCCAATTTAGGTCGTTTAAAATTTCGACTTGGCGCGACAGTTAAACATTAAAATCTTTATTTTATGTGTTGGCTATTTACCTAAGCTGTGAAAAGGCCTTTTTAGCAGCTTTGAGTGTATCTTCAATATCTTTATCGGTATGGGCTAACGATAAAAAACCAGCTTCAAATGTAGAAGGTGCTAAGTAAATACCTTGTGCTAACATCAATTGGAAAAACTTTTTAAATCGATTAAGATTACATGCGCAGACTTGAGAAAAATGTGTCACTTGTTTTTCGCTAGTAAAGAAGAAACCAAACATACCACCGACATAATTTACAGCCAGTGGGATACCCTCTTCATTTGCAACACACTGTAAACCAAGTGCTAATGTTTCTGTTTTTAGGGCAAGTTGTTCATATTTTGATGTTTCAAGTGCATTTAGTGCAGCTAAACCTGCATGCATTGCAATTGGATTGCCTGAGAGTGTCCCTGCTTGGTAAACAGGCCCCGTTGGCGCGATATATTGCATTATTTTTTTTGCGCCACCAAATGCACCAACAGGCATTCCCCCCCCAATAACTTTACCTAACGTCGTTAAATCGGGTTTTATTTGATAATGCGCTTGTGCGCCACCTAATGCAACGCGAAAGCCTGTCATTACTTCGTCAAAAATAAGTAATGCGCCATTGTCATCACATATTTGCCGCAAGCCCTGTAAAAAACCTTCAGCAGGAGGAATACAATTCATGTTGCCTGCTACAGGCTCAACGATGACGCATGAAATTTGCTCTTTATATTCTGTAAATAAAGATTTAACACTTGCTAAATCATTGAAAGTTGCACAGAGTGTATGCTTAGCAAAGTCAGCAGGGACACCCAGTGAACTTGGTTGACCTAATGTTAATGTACCCGAGCCAGCTTTTACCAATAGCGGATCTGCATGTCCATGATAGCAGCCTTCAAATTTTAATATTTTATCTCTATTTGTATAACCGCGTGCTAATCGGATCGCGCTCATGGTCGCTTCTGTACCTGAGCTCACCATGCGTATTTGTTCCATTGATGGCACAAGGCGGCAAACTTTTTCAGCCATAAGCACTTCAATTTCAGTGGGCGCACCAAAACTTAAACCATTTTCAGTAGCTTGGGAAACCGCTTTTTTGATTAAAGGGTTGTTGTGTCCTAAAATCATCACCCCCCAAGATCCGACATAATCAATATATTTATTTTTATCAACATCAAAAATATATGCATCGAGTGCGCGTTCGATAAATAATGGGGCGCCACCGACGCCATTAAATGCCCGAACAGGCGAGTTTACACCACCAGGAATGATGAATTTAGCTCGATCAAAAAGGCGTTGAGAATTATTCATGAAAAGATCCTAATTAATAATGATGACAGTTTTCGGAAATATAGCAGATTTAAAAAAGCAGAGATAATATTCGTTTTATTTAATACCAATGACATAAATTATTTGATCTAAATTTTACGAAGGAAAAGCACCTTAATTCAAGACGTAATTTGATGTAAATGACCATTCCCCTTACGAAACTTACAACACGCTAGTAAGTTATTTTAAACTGTAAAATAAAAATATTATTTATTGAAAATGGTATTATATACCCATATGACGCCAAAAATACCCATATGACGCAAAAATGCTTTGTCAGGCTCATGCCCAACAATCAGAAAAATGCAACTAGTACCAAGGCGCGTTGTT
>JAGLDN010000222.1 GCA_023145575.1 Psychromonas sp. | reverse complement strand
AAGTTAATTGTCGCCTAATACTTTATTTTAATTCGACCTTTGATGATTAACGCAGATAATCATCGAGATGGCAATTTTATGCCTAGCAACTTTGTACTAATTCTCTTTCTGAATTTGCACTTTTGCGTCACATGGGTATATGCACGCTTGCTAAAAACTGTTCATTAGGCACTTGCAAGAATGTCAATACAAGGATCAACGAGAGGGCATTGCTATTCATTTTTTGATTGTTACAACATGGGGATATAACTTTGTTGATTGGTGCAATTTTCTTGCCCAGCGGGGTGTCTGCTCGAAAGTCAGCGCCACGTTATAACAATCGACAAGTAAGTGTTCACTCACTGAGGTCGCGCCTTGATCTGGCATCCGAGCTAATGGTGGACACTGCACCTTTACGTCACATGGGGATAATACGCCAAAAAGTAAAGACAATAATTCAATATTTCTACGCCAAGTTAAGCTGCTTATTCTCGTTTATTACAAATTTTTATACGTTCCTTGTAAACGTTCATAGTTTTTTTGTAATTGAGTGTTTCATGGAATCGACGGAGGTTGTAAAAATCAATGTATACGCCAAGTACCAAAAAATGCATACCCATGTTACCTCGAAAACATTGTTGAGATCCTAAGCATGCCCATATTGACTTTTTTTGCCTATCCAGCGTTTGTTGAGTTTGGGAATCAATGCTACATGATGACGCATAATGTCATTTGCTATCCGCTGTGCTTGTGGAATAAGGTCTTGATCTCGTAATAAATCTGCTATTTTAAATGCTGCAATACCCGTTTGTTTTGTACCAAGCACCTCACCAGATCCGCGAATAAGTAAATCTTGCTCTGCGAGATAAAAGCCATCACAGCTCTTTCGTAAAATATTTATACGGTGCTTACTTGATTGAGACAAAGGCGCTTTATATAGTAACACACAATGACTGGCAACATTACCGCGTCCAACACGACCACGGAGCTGATGTAACTGAGCTAGTCCCAAACGTTCTGGGTTTTCAATTATCATTAGGCTGGCGTTGGGCACATCTACCCCGACCTCTATAACGGTAGTTGCTACTAACAAGTCAAGGTCTTGTGCTTTAAAAGCATCCATAACATTTTGTTTTTCTGATGCTTTCATTCTACCATGCACTAAGCCAATGCGTAGATCAGGCAAGCTTAATTTCAAGGTATTCGCGATATCTTCTGCCGCTTGACACGATAACGTTTGTGAATCATCAATTAATGTGCATACCCAATACGCCTGCCGTCTGTCATTTTTACACGCCTGATGGACTCGCTCAATAATATTAACCCTGCGCAGATCAGGCAATGCGATCGTCTTAATCTTTGTTCGACCAGGGGGGAGTTCATCAATCACAGAAACATTTAAATCTGCATAGGCTGTCATTGAAAGTGTCCTTGGGATAGGTGTTGCGGTTATGATTAATTGGTGCGGATACATATCTTGCTGCTTGCCCTTCTCTAGTAAAGATAAGCGTTGCTCTACCCCAAAGCGATGTTGCTCATCAACAATGATCAGCGCTAGATTTTTAAAAGTAACATTCTGTGAAATTAACGCATGTGTTCCCACGAGCATTTTTGTTAAACCAGATTGTATATTTTCAATTTGAGAACGTTTTTCTTTTACTTTCAATTTGCCTGTCAGTATGCCCGTTTGAATGTTTAACGGCTCAAACCATTTACCAAAATTAATACCGTGTTGCTCTGCGAGTAATTCTGTCGGCACCATTAATGCAACTTGAAAACCAGATTCAATGACAGCTAATGCAGCAAGTGCGGCAATCAATGTTTTACCAGATCCGACATCGCCTTGAATTAATCTCATCATTGGTCTTGATTTTTTAAGATCACAAAGGACTTCTTCTGATACTCGCTTTTGTGCATTAGTTAAAGTGAAATGAAGCCCTGACAGTAATTTTTCTGTTAATTTTCCATTAGGTTGCATTACAAAACTCTTATTAGCTTGTTGGGCTAATTTCAATTCCATCATACTGATTTGCTGGGCAACCAACTCTTCAATGATTAATCGTTGTTGGGCAGGGTGTTTCTTGTTTGCTAATTGTTCAATACAAGCATCGGCTGGTGGGCGATGCAAATAAAGCAGTGCATCATACAAGCTAAATTGGAGGTCAAGTATGTGACCTGGCAGTAATTCCTCTATTTTATTTTGTTGTAAATGCTCAAGCGCCTGTTCAGTTAAATTTAACAATCTAGACTGTTTTAACCCTTCGGTTGCAGGATAAATCGGGGTTAATCTCTCTTCAATTGGGATTGTCTTATTTTCTTGTAGAATAGAATAATCGGGGTGAGTTACTTCTAAACCTTGGTAACTACGACGAAATTCACCAAAACAATTTACCAATATACCTTGTTTAAAAGCCTCTTGTTGAGATGCATTAAAATGAAAGAAATTAAGCGTCACATTGCCGCTACCATCACTTATTTTACATCTCAAAATACGACGATTAATAAATTGCACATGACAGCTCACAACCTTGCCTTGAACGCTAACTCGCATTCCTTCTTTAACATCTGCAATAGCATAAAGCCGTGCACGATCTTGGTAGTGATGCGGTAAATGAAAAAGTAAATCAGCAACACTATGTACATTAATTTTAGACAGCCATTCGGCAACTTTGATGCCAACACCATTAAGTATGGTGATAGGCATTTTTTCCAGTTTCATTTTTATTCAAGCCCTTCGCCAAAATGAGAGATAATTTATTTTGTAGTAAAAAGAAGTGAACAATTGCAAAAATATGTAATTCAGACAAACATACTTAGAAGAACAACTTCTCAGGATCGAAATCACCACAAGTCTTGCCTGTTTACGGCCATTACTTTGCTCGGAATCTATAAGCAACGTCTGAATGTTAGCCAAGCTATGCTGGCAATGACAGGTCGCATCACAATGCTAAGCATTAGTCGGTGGACTTGAAAATTGCGTAGTTACCGACGTTATAGCGATTTTTAATCCATAGTCATTGGATTGAACTTAATTGGTCTATTGCTAATCATTTTGCTCTTGATTTTCCCGCTGTAATTAGTGCGGTAGGTGATGCAACAACAATCCTCAAGGTACAAGAGAAAAGTCTTCCCTGCGATCAGATACCACTGGTATTTGTTTGTTCATATATTGACTATACTCATGTTACTAAACAACCTTGAAAAATTGCAACCATTCAGCGTAATATATATGTAAGCTATTGATTTATAGTACAAAATATATTTATGGTGTGTTTTTTGCTAAAAATAACGCTTTAAATATAAAAAAATATCTTTTCGCTGTAAATGACTGAATTTAAGTTAAAAAGATGCTGATTGAGTACAAAAGTTGATTTTTAAGTTAGATAGCTAACATCCTCATTAAAATAAAACTCTATTACCGATCTAAATATATTGTGAGCATCGGAGAATTTGAGTACTCTAAAAGAAAGATCACGATAGATAAAGTATGCTCTTTGTCTCGGAGTTTTATTAGAGTAAAATAGATCTTCGTAAATATAGACAGGATAACCAAAACCATTAAATGTATGGTTTTTTGGTTTTCCCCAGTCAAATAATTGGTACTGGCTGCTGGAATTCTGGCTGCAGCTTGTATCATAGTCTTCGGGCAACATTTCTATCATATCTGAGATATTTTCAAGTTGTGATTTGTAATACAGCACTCTCTTTGCTTTTGCCTCCGTAATTCTTGCTCTTTTAGCAACCCCGTGTATGTCTCGAGTATCAATCAACGTTATGATTTCTGAGTGGTCTACCAATATATCATTTAATCTACTTACTTGCTTTATTATAAATAATAATTCTTTTGAGTCATATTCACTTAATTCGTCAAAAGCCTCTTTCATATTCGGTGGAACGGAAGAATATTTGTTTTGATACATTTTACAAACCTTTACTGTTAGTCTTGAACATTTAATAACTTCTTCTAACATCTCCCTCAGCATAATTTTATGCCACAGCAAAAATCCACCATCTGCATGATAACGATCAAACTTTATACATATGATCTGTAAATTTTCATTCTCGTATTCTGCTAAATATTCTCTATCCATGATTTCTTTCAACTCGATGGACTTATCGTTTACTTCTCTACCATGAATTGTTTTATCGATTGATTTTTTCGGGCCATGTGGATGCGATTTTTGCGAGAATAATTTTTTAATATATGATGTTATTTTCATTGTTATTTTTAACCTTATTCGGGGGATTACTGAGCTAACTTAGGGTTATACCCATTGCACCTGAAGATGCAGGTTTTAGCGATAATTAAAATATTAGAGGCAAGGCATTGATTTAAGAGAATGGTTATTCCCTTGCCAAAATCAAAAACACTTGTAAAGCTTGCCATTTGAGGACAACTAAGTAAATCATCTGTTGCGTTACAATATTCAAAAAGTGAATAACAATAAAGGGTAAAAGTCTTTTTTTAACCCTACCGAAGGGAGCTTTGCGCCTTGAACATGAATCACTCTGGTGTCCTGAAACGAGTACCTTCACGTGTGATGGGTATATGCAATGAAAGTGTTTAATAAATCTAGAATAGATTAGAATATTGATTTTCATCACTAGGGCTACAATCAAATGAAATTTCTTATACATAGATTCATTTAGAAGAGAATAGCCTAAATTCACTCAAAATAGCTAGTTGAATATATTTTGAGTGTTTCTTATCCGATAAGATATGCAAATTAATGAAAAAATATAAAAAAACTAACCAAAGCAAAAAATATCATTTTTCCAGGTTTAATACTAGTGGCATAAGTAAATATAAAAATGTATTGCAGCTTAATCTTAATCAATTATAAATTTCTTGAGAGTTAAAATAAATGACAGGATAGAGAGGTTACAGCCCCAATCAGGCTGGGAAAAGGGTTTTAAAGACAGAATAGGTCTAAGTTTATCTAGTCATGAATTGCTGAAGTAATAAATAAAAAAAAATTAAAATTAACAAGTTGTATTTAAAGCAAATTACTACGCTTGATGCAAAGGAAAGCTGGCAGGGCATGAGTATAAATACTCAATGTTGGGGAAAATTTTTTTGATTTTATTTATCTTGATGCGCAGGAAGCATTGTGCCACTCATTGGTGATTTATTTATCATCATAGATCGCATTAAGTTATGTGGTGTTGTAATACAAACACGAAATCGCATTTCATTAAATAACTGTGCCACCATAATTTGAATTTAAAAATATTTTACAGATATTTAATGTGCTTCATCCCAGTTATCACCAGAGCCTACGTCAGCGATGAGCGGTACATCTAATATAGCTGCATTTGCCATAATTCTTTTAATTTCCTTGCTGTAACTTTCAACACGCTCTTGCCTTATGTTAAACACTAGTTCATCGTGTACTTGCATTAAAATTTGCACAGATCCTAACTCTTTTTCTTTAACCCATTTTGCCATATCTATCATGGCTTTTTTAATAATATCAGCAGCAGTCCCTTGCATTGGCGCGTTAATAGCGGCCCGCTCGGCCTGTTTTTTAAGTATACCATTGCGTGCATTGATATTTGGTAAGATAAGCTGACGTCCAAATAGAGTTTCCACAAATCCATTTTCCTTTGCATTATTGCGCGTTTGTTCCATATACGTTAAAACGCCAGGGTAGCGATTAAAATATTTATCCATATAATTTTGCGCTTCTTTACGGCCAATATTTAACTGCTTGGCAAGTCCAAATGCACTCATGCCATAAATGAGTCCAAAGTTAATCGCTTTTGCACTTCGGCGTTGTTCTATCGTTACATCATCAAGTTTAACTGAAAACACTTCGCTTGCGGTTGATTTATGGATGTCCATGCCAGTTGAAAATGCCTCAAGTAGGCCTTTATCTTGGGAAAGATGCGCCATAATGCGTAACTCAATTTGACTGTAATCGGCCGATACAATTTTAAAGCCTGATTGTGCGATAAAAGCCTGTCGGATCCGACGTCCCTGTGCACTTCTTATCGGAATATTTTGTAGATTGGGATCGCTTGAGGATAAGCGCCCCGTAACTGTGATCGCTTGATGATATGAGGTATGTACACGATTTGTTTGCTCATTCACCATTTTAGGAAGTTTATCGGTATACGTTGATTTTAATTTGCTTAGTCCTCGGTGTTCAATAATTATTTTAGGTAGTGGGTAAGTTAGTGCTAACTCAACCAGAACTTCTTCTGCCGTTGATGGTGCGCCTTTGGGGGTTTTCTTTAGCACCGGTAAATGTTGCTCGTCATATAAAATAGCTTGTAGCTGTTTTGGCGAGCCTAAATTAAATTCTCTTCCACATTCAACGTAGGCTGCAGTTTCAAGTTCAAGCAACCGCTTTGCAATTTCACCACTTTGCTTCGTTAATAATTTACTATCTATTTCAACACCGCATCGTTCAATATTAGATAATACCGTCAGTAAAGGCATTTCAATTTCATCAAACACGTTCATTAACAGTTTGTTTTCTTTTAATTTAGCGATTAAGTCGATGTGCAAACGCAAGGCGATTTCTGCATCTTCTGCCGCATAAGTTGCAGCTTCTTTAATCGTCACTTGATTAAATGCCAGTTGTTTTTTTCCTTTTCCTGCGACGTCCTCAAACGAAATACATTGGTGATCAAAATACTTTGCGGCTAAGCTATCTATATCATGTTTTCCTGTACTATCAATGACATAGGCCTCAATCATGGTGTCATATGCAATGCCTTTTAGCTTAATCCCATGATTTAACAATACACTCCGATCATATTTTAAATTTTGGCCCACTTTTTTATGCTCAGCGCTTTCGAGTAACGGAGAGAGTTTTGCGAGTGTTTCATTTAAATTTAGCTGCTTGGGGGCATCAATATAATCATGTGCAAGCGGCAGGTAAGCGGATTCAATAATTGCGACATCATCACAGCCCACATTGTTTTGTATTGCAAAAGATAGCCCCACTACACGGGCCTGCATATCATCAAGGCTGGTTGTTTTAGTATCAAAAGCAAAAAGTTCCGCCGTTTCTAGCTTTTTGATCCACTGCAATAATTGCCCTTGAGTATAAATAGTTATGTAGTTGTTTTTGTTAAATAGAGACTGTTTGACAGATACGTTTGCAATGGAATTATCAGTGCTAACCTTGTTGTCTAGTAAGTCTGATAACCAACGTCTAAATTCATACTTTTCGTATAATTCAACAAGTGTGTTTGTGTCTTGTGCTTTAAATATAAAGTCAGCATAAGTTTCTTCAAGTTCAACATCGGTTTTTATAGTGGCTAAACGGTATGATAAACGAGCTAAATCCTCATTGTCAGCCATTTTTTTTGCTATTGTTTTACTGCCACGAAACTCAAGATCTGCCAATTTGTGTAGGTTTTCATAAATAGTATCTATTGACCCTAGCCCTTGTAGCATGGCTAGTGCTGTTTTTTTACCGACTTTAGGCACTCCTGGAATATTATCGGAACTATCACCCATCAGTGCTAGAAAATCGATGATTAAGGCAGGCTTGATGCCAAATTTATCCTCAACACCTTGGACATCAAGTATTGTTTTGGTCATGGTATTAATGAGCAAGGTATTTTCATCCACTAATTGCGCCATATCTTTATCACCCGTACTAATGAGAGTCGCAATACCTTGTGCGCTTGCTTGGCGAGAAAGCGTACCAATAACATCATCAGCCTCGACACCAGGAATAGATAAAATAGGAAAGCCCATCGCCTTAATAATCGCATGTATAGGCTCGATTTGTGCGCGTAAATCATCAGGCATACTGGCGCGATTTGCTTTGTATTGTGAATACATCTCATCACGAAATGTCTTCCCTTTTGCATCAAAAACAACCACGATATGGCTCGGGAGATAATCTTTCATTAAGCTTTTAAGCATACTGATCACGCCATAAATGGCATTAGTTGGTTCGCCTTTTGAATTACTCATATTGCTTAGTGCGTAAAATGCACGATAAAGATAAGAAGATCCATCGACAAGAACAAAAGGATTTTTGGGAATAGTTACCATGGCATGTTACCTAAACATTGAAGATATTGCCATGATACTTCGAAATGCAAAATCAGCAAGGGGAATTGTGCAAAGGATCTCGATGTAGCATTAACTTGACGATTATTTATTTGTGAATCATTAAGAAATTAAATAAAATAAAAAAAGACTTAATATATCCATGATACTTCAAAATGCAAAGTCAGACAGGTAAATAGCGCCGAGTGTCTCGATACAATTTGTTTTGCTGATTTTTCACTTTTTGGTCAATATGGGTATCGGCTACTCGGGGGAAAGGTATCTTGCTAAAGCTTAGAAAATTTCATTTATGTTATTTAGATCTGACTTATTACTTTTTATTTCATCTATCGTCAAACAGGAAATTTCATGCGGAAAAACCAACCAATGATCAGTTTGATGTATATAATAGTCAGGTGTAATCGATACTGTGTTATTTTTAGGTTTATAATAGGGTGTTGCAATTCTAATATCTTCAGGCATATTTAAACGCATTTGCTTTCTTAATTCTTTTATCAGCGCCTGAACACTAGAGCCAGAATCAAACACATCATCAACGATCAATAAGCCGTCACCTGCATTAACATGTTCAATGATGTAATGTAAACCATGAACTTTAATATTTTTAGTTTTCTTACCAATGCCATAGTACGAAGATGTTCGCACTGCAATATGATCTGTTGTTACTTTTTTATAATCAAAGTACTCCTGTACTGCAATACCAATTGGTGCACCACCGCGCCAAATCCCAACAATAAATTGAGGACGAAATCCACTATTGTATATTTTCGCTGCTAATTTAAATGAATCTTCTAGTAATTGGCTTGAGCTAATATAGCGTTTCTGTAACATTAGATTTCCTCATTAAATTTAAGTCTTTACTTCATATCGGTTATTTTACACGAATGAAAGTTATATGCGACTTTAAAAAATGTAAAAAAAATAGAAAAGTCACGATCTAACTTAATTTTGTTATTAACAAACAACAAATAAAATGAATAAGAGTATTTCATTAGAAGAGTCTAGGGGCTGTTGATCTTTGTT
>JAGLDN010000221.1 GCA_023145575.1 Psychromonas sp. | reverse complement strand
TTGTAATACCTTCCTAATGTTTGTATAAGATTACCAAACCCCCATCCATCGATAGAGAGATGATGCATAACAAGAGTATAGTAAAAAAAATCATCTGATAATTTCAACAAATTAATTTTAAATAATTCATTATTGTCAATGTTAATGGATCGTTCAATTAAAGATTGCATCCAACGCTGTGCAGTTTTTTCCGGTTCTAACTCGTGACTAAAATCAATAATACGCAGTTTAGTATTTCTATCTGTAGCAATCCTTTGACAAATTTTATCGTCCGTCATTATTATTCTCATGCCAAAAATATCATGTCGCGTAATCAATAATTCATGAGCCAGCGTTAACTTGGTGATATCAACGTTTTCTAATATGATATAACCACCGAGATTGTACAACGGACAGTTTTCATGAAGTAACTGGTCGTAATATATATCCGTTTGAGTGGGGCTTAATGGAAACAAGCTGTTTTCGTAGCTGTTAGATTGTTTTATCGTCATATTCTAAGTTCCGTTATTATTGCTTTATATATAAGCCAATATCAGTCATTATATTTTGTAAGTACAATCCATGTTATTCATGAATTTAAATTTGGGGGGTATACACAAGTCCCCCTTAATTGTCATGATCCTTAATTCTTATCCTTCATTTTTTGAGTAACCCCATTAATTTCTCGATCATAGTGCAAAATAATGTTTTTTTGATACAAAAATTCCACAATAGACTTAATTCATGATTTATACCTATGTTACTTCAAAGTGCAAATTCAGCAAGGGAAATAGTACCAAGTTGTGAGGCATAAAGTTGACCTCTCGATGATTAACTACGTTAATCAGCAATGGTCGAATTAAAAGAAAGACTTTAATTCCTAAAGAGTTATTCTGCATAGAGATTTTATAACAACGCGCTTTGGTACTAGTTGCCTTGCCCTGCGGGGTACAAGATCGCAAACCAAGACTGCGTTAAAAGTGTCATTAACGCCATCAACAAAACAGGCAATAACGGTAGTAGCATTGAAGTGTTAATAGCTGGTGCAAGACAAAGCCTATTGGTCATGGCAACGGCGGGTAGTGGTAAAAACACGCGTGTCTGCGGCAATCGCAGATATGATGACCAAATACAATTGGGCAAAAGGAATTTTTTTTTAGCCGATCGTAATGCATTAGTTAGCCAAGCAAAAAATAACTTTAACGAATATCTCCCGCATTTATCGTCCATTGATTTAACCAAAGAAAAAGAATATGACGATACACGAGTGGTATTTTCAACCTATCAGACCATCATGAACCGAATTGATGGCGCATATTCTAAAGGGCAATGTGACGCGCGTTTTTATGGTGTCGGGCATTTTGATTTAATAATTATTGATGAAGCGCACCGCAGTGTTTATCAGAAATACAAAGCTATTTTTGATTATTTCGATGCGATGTTAATCGGCCTTACTGCCACCCCTAAATAAGATGTTGGGCATGATACTTATGGTTTATTTGGTATTGAAGATGATAACTCGCCTTTTTCATATGAGTTAAATGCAGCCGTAAAAAGCGGTTTTTAGTGCCGCCAAAAGCGATTTCAGTATCCCTTCAATTTGTTCGTGAAGGCATTAAATATAATGAACTTAGCCTTGAAGAGCAAAAACAGTTTGAAGAGAAATTTAGCGATCCAGCAACTGAAGACGCGCCCGATGAAATATTAAGATCCGCAATTAACCGTTGGCTTTTTAATACGCACACAGTAGATCAAGTACTTGATCATCTTATGACTAACGGCATTAAAGTTGAGGGTGGTGATAAAATAAGTAAAACAATCATCTTCGCAAAAAATCATGCTCTCGCTATTTTTATTGAGTCGCGTTTCAATAAAAATCATTCTGAATATGCAGGCAAATTTTTACGCGTTATTGATAACTACGAAATAAAAGCGCAAGATTTACTTGAGGTGTTTGTTGATGAATATGAAGAGAACGATCCACAAATAGAGGTTTCTGTCGATATGATGGATACAGGTGTCGATGCGCTAAGAGTGGTTAATTTAATATTCTTTAAAGCAAGTTAAATTATCCACTAAATTTTGGCAAATGATCGGTCGTGGCACGCGTTTATGTAAAGGTTTATTTGGCTTAAATGAAGACGGTTCAAGCAATGATAAAACTCAATTTGTGATATTTTATTATTGTGAAAATTTTAAATTTTTTGATGCAAAACCTGATGGAATGGTTGGAACAGCAGTTAAAAGTTTAACTCAACAAATATTTGAAGCACAATTACAAATCGCGCTTCTGATCAGAGACGAATCAAGCTGTGATGATGAAAGAGCACTTTCTGAAGCTTATATAAACGAGCTTAATTTAACCGTGGCGTCATTAGATACTGATCGATTTGTTGTAAAAGCCAAGTTTTGAAGCGTCGATAAATTTAGCAATAAAAAGCGTTGGGAAAGTATTAGGAAAAATGACATGCTCGATATTAACAGCAATATTTCAGCGTTACTTTACCCATTAAAGGCGATGATGAATTTGCAAGACGCTTTGATATTTTGATCCTCAATTTCCAGTTGGCATTATTGACCAAAGCATATAGTACCGATCGTTATATGAATAAAATCAGCGGCATTGCCAAGGATTTACTTAAAAAGCAAAACATCCCCGCGATTGCCCCGCGAGTCATGCTATTAAATGAAATTCAAAGCATCGATTTTTGGAAAGTGATCAACATAAACCACCTCGATAACGTTCGAGTGTCATTACGCGATCTGTTAAAATATTTAGACAAAGGAAGTCAGGTTCAAGTGATCACTACCTTTAAAGATATCTTGGACTATGATGGCGTAAAAGAGCATGGCTTGATCCCAACTTACACTGCAAAGCTAAAAAGATCGTGTCGAATCTTACATTCGAGAGCATAACGACCATTTAGTTATCCGCAAACTAAAAACCAATAAATCGATCACCGAAGCTGAGCTAAATACATTATAGCACCTTTTATTTATGGCAGTACAGTCGGCACGAAGCAAGATTACATTGAAACTTATGGCGAAAAACCATTGGGTTAATTTATACGAAGCATTGTAGTGTTAGAAGTAAGCGCTGCACAAGCTGTCTTCGCAGAGTTAATCCAAACAGGTAATTTGAAAGCCAACCAAATGACCTTCATCAATAACATCATTAGCTATTTAACTAAAAACGGCACGATTGACAAAAAGATGCTATTTGAGCTGCCATTTACCAATATTCACGATCAAGGCTTATTCGGGGTGTTTGATGATGACGAATAAGCAATTAACGTGATTAGGTTGATCGATAGCGTGAATGATAATGCAGTGGTGAGCGGGTTTTAGTTAAATATGGATGTTAGGTGTTGGTTGGGCGACACTTATGTTGCTTTGTTATTATCACATTTAAGCGGATGAATACCAATTTTATGCTCAAGATGACGCAAGAATGTATTTACATTTATACCTATGTAACGTAAAAATGATTTGTCAGGCTCAAGCTCGATAATCAGAACAAGGCACAATATTATGTAATTGTTGTTCACTTTTCGATTATTGTAACGCAGTCTTGGTTTTCTAGCTTGTGCCTGCAGTGCAAGGGAAATAGTAACAACCTGCGTTTTTACTATTTCCCTTGCTGAATTTGCACTTTTACGTCACATGGGTATAGATAGGACTTATTAAATCTGATGATAAAAATCCTTTTCAAATCAGTGTCGCGGGAAAAATGCAAAAGCCAATTAGGAATAAAAATTCAAATCTGAGGTATTTCATGATTAATTTTTAAGACGCACATGATCCTGCCCTGTCATCACAGCCTATTGATGATTAATACAGTTTATCGTTGAGAGGGCTATTTTATGTCTAGCAGCTTGGTACTATTTGACTTGCTGAATTTACATTTTTAAGTATCTAAGTTATAGAATCACTGCCTATGGATTTTACCACCAAACTAACATCTTCACAGTTTCCTATCCATGTATCATGTGTGCTCGTAAGGGGGATTATTTTCATGGTATTACAAGAAACATAATCTTTTATGTGGTTATCGATTGTTTTATTATAATAATCGGCAAGTATTTCGATGTTTTTATAAAATAAGGTTTCATTTCTTATTTCATCTTCTGTTGCATTTTCATGTAAATGTTTCGCTTCATACTGTTCGTTCATTTTGTCAATTTTTGAAAATTTAAATAATACTATTTCCGCATTTGTAAAATACATACGCATATTGCATTCGTATTTAGTATTAATATCTTCTTGTGTTTGTTTTTTGTTAAAACTAGGAAACTTTTTAGATAGATTATTGATTACTTTTTTCATACTAAACCTTGAATCAATTAGCGTTATTTTTGAAATTTTATTGCAATTCATTTCTAGCTGACGTGCTATTTCAAACGCTAACACACCACCAAAACTCCAACCAAATAATTCATAGGGGCCAACAGGTTGTATCTTTTTAATATATCTAATATATTGAGTTGCTAGCGTTTCGAATGTATAATAATTTTGAACATTATCATTTTTTGAATCGCCTTCATGGTATAGGTTATTAAATATAATTATTTTTCTATCTTTTAATTGCGGTACTAAATAAGTCAAATAACTTTCAGCGCCTCCTCCTCCAGGAGATAGAAAAAAAATAAGATTTCCTTTTGCTTTTTCATGGACAGATAAAAACGCATCATTTAAGTCACTTAAGGTCATAATGCTCCCACGTTGTGCTTTTAGCTTTGCCTCCTCAATAACGTTAATTAAAGCTTTTTTAAAGCGTGTTGCAAAATTATCTGATAACAAGTCAGTTGTTCGTGAGGCAATCGTAAAGTGTAAAACCCCGCGTTGCACAGCCCCGTTAATATTAAGTAACAGGCTGTCGCTGTTTTCATTGGCTACCATCTGTCCAGAGTCTTCAGCAATTATTTGCCAATCCGCAGCGTTAGATCCGTTACTTTGATCTCCCAATTGCCCTAAATAATTAAAGCTGATTTGTGGTAGCCCTTCGAGTGCTTTTTGGGTCACTTGTTG
>JAGLDN010000220.1 GCA_023145575.1 Psychromonas sp. | reverse complement strand
ATTGTTGTTGGTAGCATAATTAGTATCACAAAAGGCTCTTCTTGTTTACATGCATTTTCTATAACACATTG
Source organism: Psychromonas sp. (assembly GCA_023145575.1). Taxonomy (GTDB): domain Bacteria; phylum Pseudomonadota; class Gammaproteobacteria; order Enterobacterales; family Psychromonadaceae; genus Psychromonas. Next base: position 7,182 of record JAGLDN010000220.1, on the reverse strand, counting down.
AATTTTAAAGATCTTTTCGACGTTCCAAAGGATCTACACCCAATTGAGATCATCTCACGCTCAACTTTTCCCCCTCAAGTGAAAAAATGATCCATTAGACAGTGAGTTGTTTGATGACGCAGAGCATATCATTCTAACTGAAAAGCCTGACGATATTGGTCGCGTTTTTGATGATGTAGAAAATGACACTCAAGAAAAAATCCTAAAAAAACACACAAAACGGGGCGAAGTGTATTACCATGCCAGCTTCCTCGTGTAGATATTATTTTAAAATTATCCGACAAAGAAATGGCATGTCCACATGATGGTCATACGCTTCAAAAAGTGGTGAAGAAATGATTGGAAAAATAGAAATTATCCCCGTTGAAGTTGTCCGCTACCGATGCTTTAAATGTACTTGTCGCTGTTGTGGAAATGGCGTTCATTATTCAAATGTTCCGAAACAAGCGGTTCCATAAAGTCACTCAACACAAGGTACACTTATTTTTGTCGTAGTCAGTAGATGTTGATAGGAAATTGCATATTCATGATAACAAAATAGGTGTTATGACCAATTCACCACCTTACGATTGGCAAGTCTTGAACGTATGCAACTACCCCAACTGCGACCATACGGGAGGCTGCCATCAACCACATCGGAGATTTAAGTCTTGCTCCATTTGATGCAGGAAGCGTCATGCTTGATTTGCATGGAGATGTAACTTCAGTATGTCTTTTTGTTCGTGCAGTAGCGTTTACTTCATCCACAATTTCATCTAAGACGATTGACGCCGAAATCAACGAAGTATCTCGAACATTTAATAATTTTGATATTCCTCGTGGTTTGGTACGAGAAGGTACAAATAGTAAGGATTATCATCTCAATTTTACTCAGTTGCCTATAATTAATTTTGACTACCAAAACAAATATTATTCTTGGTGAACATCACATAATCAAGTGAAACAGGGTGAGAATATCATTGCGACATTGTATATTTACACTCAGCAATTTAAACGAAGTACATTTATGGCGATTATTCCAGACGTATACACTAATAATTCCAAAGTACTAATGAGTTTTGGCGCAAAAGATGGCGGTTACGACTTAGTTGCGAACCTGCGTGAAGAGCTTATGTTGCTTCGAGGTTGGACCGATCCTTGCTCGGTATATTTAGATGGTCCATCTACAAAAACTATTACGGAGGTGAATAAGAGACAGATATTAATGGACTTCGGCGAATCGTACTGGAAAACGTTGTTTAAGGCCGCAATGCGACATGTGAAAGCTATGGTGTTTGTGGTGACACCACAGTGGGCTCGCTCCCACTGGTGCGCTCAGGAACATCAGTGGTTTGATGACATCAGAGCGGGACAGTACGGGCGACAATTACCCATTCCAAGTTATCTGCCTATCGTTGTGGTCGGTTTTGAGGAGGCCTTCAACTTATTAAAAAGTGGTACGACAGACCGAATTCTCGCACAAGGCGCTGCTCGTGTATCGAGTAAGCTCGCTTCTCTAGATCCATCCCAGCGATTGATTAAAAAGAACATTCGTCATGCAAATGGATCGATGGTCATAATTCCAACGGGAGATAGTTGGCATAATATTGCAATAGATGTTAATGCTGCGCTGAGAATGGTGGGGGTCTAGTGAACATTAAGACGCCGTTGAGGTTGTATAACGGTTTTGATACCGCCTTATTACAATTATGGAGTAAGGCCGAGCCGACCAATAATCATCAAGTAGTTGAATATGTAAATGGATAAATATTCAAATTTGAGGCGAATTACACAGAGTTATTTACAGGGTCGAATGTTAGGTTTATTTTATGGACCTATTCAATATGATTAAGCCCGTCGAATTTTTACATTTAATATTCACTTCTAGGAAATGTTTGTGTACAAAGGAAACATAAGGCTCTGCTCGAAATATCAAGATCATCTTCTAAAAATGCATTTTCTACTCGTACATACCGCTTCACACGCCACGCCAACCTGCACCGATAAACAAAGTTATAAAATTTGGATTTATAAATAAATCGGCTACTATTTTATGCCGCGTTTTCGTGCAAAATTTGTCAACCTAGCGTTGCATTTAGATGCAACATAGGGGTAAGATTTCCTTAAATTTATGAGCAAAAGATAATGTCATGCACAAATAGCTTATCTTAACGCACTGGAAAAAAAGAGCCTTGGCTCCTTTTTTTATTCAGTCAATTTCTCTAAATATTAAGCAATGATCCGAGAAACAACACCAGCACCCACAGTACGTCCACCTTCACGAATCGCAAAACGCAGACCTTCATCCATTGCGATTGGTGCGATCAACTCAACAATAAATTTAAGATTGTCGCCAGGCATTACCATTTCAACACCGTCAGGGAGCTCTACAGCACCAGTGATATCAGTTGTGCGGAAGTAGAATTGCGGACGGTAACCTTTAAAGAATGGTGTGTGTCGTCCACCTTCATCTTTGCTTAGTACGTATACTTCAGACTCGAATTTAGTGTGTGGAGTGATTGAACCCGGCTTAGCAAGTACTTGACCACGTTCTATTTCCTCACGTTTAATACCGCGAAGTAATACGCCAACATTCTCACCAGCACGACCTTCGTCAAGCAGTTTGCGGAACATTTCAACACCCGTACATGTTGATTTAACAGTTGGCTTAAGACCGATGATTTCAACTTCTTCACCAATTTTAATAATCCCACGCTCAACGCGTCCAGTGACCACAGTACCACGGCCAGAGATTGAAAATACATCTTCAATAGGCAGAATGAATGGCTTTTCGATGTCACGCTTAGGAATAGGAATGTAATTATCGAGAGCATCAGCAAGCTCCATGATTTTCTCTTCCCATACAGCTTCGCCTTCAAGTGCTTTAAGTGCAGAGCCTTGAATAACAGGTAAATCATCACCAGGAAAGTCATACTCGCTAAGCAGTTCACGCACTTCCATTTCGACTAACTCTAGTAATTCTTCATCATCAACCATGTCACATTTGTTCATGAATACAACTAAATGTGGCACACCAACTTGCCGAGAAAGTAGGATGTGTTCACGCGTTTGTGGCATAGGGCCATCAGTCGCAGCAACAACTAAGATCCCACCGTCCATTTGAGCAGCTCCAGTGATCATGTTTTTGACATAATCGGCGTGTCCAGGACAATCTACGTGTGCATAGTGACGCTTCTCAGTATCGTACTCAACATGAGACGTTGATATTGTAATACCACGCTCTCGCTCTTCTGGTGCATTATCGATAGATGCAAAATCTTTAGCTTCGCCACCATGTTTCTTAGCTAATACACTAGTGATAGCAGCGGTTAGAGTTGTTTTACCGTGATCAACATGGCCAATTGTACCAACGTTTACATGCGGTTTATTACGTTCAAATTTTTCTTTAGACACAGTATGTACCTTCTCTTTATCAATTATACCCTTCCACGTGCCATCACATGGAAAGACCCTAGTTTAAATTATTTTTTAGTTCGCTTCAATAATAGAGTTAGCTATTTTTTTAGGTATGTTATTATATTTAAAAAATTCCATTGAATATGAGGCGCGTCCTTGTGTTGCAGAGCGTAATGCAGTGGCATAACCAAACATTTCTGCAAGTGGTACCTTGGCATCAATTATTTTAACCCCACCAATCGCTTCATTCATTCCATCAATTAATCCACGACGACGATTCAAGTCTCCGATGACATCCCCCATCCAATTTTCAGGTGTTGTAACTGCAACCTTCATCAATGGCTCAAGTAGAGTGACATCCGCTTTTAATGCACCATCTCTAAAGGCAAGCATCGCAGCGACTTTAAATGACATTTCACTTGAATCTACTTCATGATAAGATCCATTAAGCAATGTCACACTAACATCAAGCATCGGATAACCCGCTAACACACCTTGATTCATTTGCTCCTCACAACCTTTGCTAATCGCGGGGATATATTCTTTTGGAATACATTCATCTGTAATTTTATTAACAAATATAAAGCCTGAGCCCAGTTCAAGCGGTTCGAGTTTAAGAAAAACATGCCCATACTGATTAGGCCCTTCACCAACGTGTATAAACTTTTTTTCAATTTCCACTGTTTTACAAATAGTTTCTCGGTATGATATTTGTGGATCACCTACATTACAATGTACACCAAACTCACGACGCATACGTTCAATAATAATACAAAGGTGAAGCTCACCCATACCCGAGAGTAATATTTGCCCCGATTCTTCATTCGTGTCAACATGAAATGAGGGATCTTCTCTGGTCAGTTTATCAAGTGCGATGTTCAGTTTATCTTGATCAGCTTTGGTACACACTTCAACGGCAACTTGAATTACAGGATCAGGAAACTGCATGCGCTCAAGGACTACTTTTTTATCAATACTACAAAGTGTATCACCAGTAGTGACATCTTTAAAGGCAATAATAGCCGCAATATCACCCGAGCACAATGTTTTAATTTCTTTTCGGGCATTAGCGTGCATTTGCACAATACGGCCTAAGCGTTCACGATTTTGTTTGCCCGTATTGTAAACACAATCACCCGTTTTCACCCTACCTGAATAAACACGAATAAAGGTTAAGGTGCCAACATAAGGATCGGTTGCAACTTTAAATGCCAACGCTGAAAAAGCGGCATTATCATCTGCTTTACATTCGATTTCATTACCTTTAGCGTCAACGCCTTTTATCGGTGAAACTTCATTTGGTGAAGGCAGAAAATCAACAATAGCATCAAGTACCGCTTGCACACCTGTATTTTTAAAAGCACTGCCACAGGTTGCAATTACAATTTCATTTCTTAATGTGCGTTCTCGTAAACCTTGCCTGATTTCTGTCTCAGACAGAGTGTCCTCTTCAAGGTATTTTTCCATCAGGAAATCATTTGCTTCGGCAGCGGATTCAAGCAGCGCATCATGCATTGTTTGTGCGCGTTCAATTAAATCATCTGGAATATCGGCATATTCAAAGCTCATACCCTTATCTGCGGCATGCCAATGTATCATTTTCATTTTAATTAGATCAATGACACCGCTGAAATTTTCTTCCGTACCAACATTCAAATGAATTGGTAGACAAACAGCACCTAAGCGCGTTTTAATTTGTGCTACAACCGCTTCAAAATCAGCACCTATTCTGTCCATTTTATTAATAAATACAATGCGTGGCACATTGTATTTGTCCGCTTGGCGCCATACGGTTTCAGACTGTGGTTCAACGCCTGATGCTGCACAAAATACAACAACAACACCGTCGAGCACACGCAACGAACGCTCAACTTCAATCGTAAAATCGACATGTCCAGGTGTATCGATAATGTTGATATGGTGAGCTTTAAACTGATTTTCCATACCTGACCAGAAAGTCGTTGTCGCCGCCGCTGTAATTGTAATACCGCGTTCTTGCTCTTGCTCCATCCAGTCCATTATTGCCGCGCCGTCATGTACTTCCCCTAATTTATGAGAAAGTCCAGTGTAGAACAAGATGCGCTCTGTCGTTGTTGTTTTTCCGGCATCAACATGCGCAACGATACCGATATTTCGATACAGTTCAATCGGTGTTATTCGTGCCAATTTTAAATCCTTTATTAACCACAATTCGGTTAAGGGCGCTTATATTTATCATATAAGAGACATTATGCATATCAATGCCCATGGCTAAAATTCTTGCGACCCTTACGACAAATCAACTGACAATAATTGACTATTAGTAAGTTAATTGAAAGCAGCTAGCTATACAATAGCATGCTTGAGAAGTATTGTGGACCTAGATCGTAGTTTTACTATAAATAAAATCGCCTTAACCAAATATTAAGACGATTTAAATTCATAAAATAACTAAATTATTTTTTTAACGCAAGGTACTGCAAGCAACACTCTGCGTTAAGATCCTACCAGCGATAATGAGCAAATGCTTTATTAGCGTCAGCCATACGGTGAACATCTTCACGTTTTTTAACCGCTGAACCTTTGTTATCCGATGCATCGACTAGCTCACCAGCTAGACGTAATGCCATTGATTTTTCACCACGCTTACGAGAAGCTTCAACTAACCAACGCATTGCAAGCGCGTTACGCCGAGAAGGACGGACTTCTACGGGTACTTGGTATGTTGAACCACCAACACGCCGAGATTTTACTTCAACGCTAGGGCGGATGTTTTCTAGTACAACTTCAAAAAGATCTAAAGCATCTTTTTTCGTTTTTTCTGAAGCTACTTCTAATGCAACATAAACGATTTTTTCTGAAATCGATTTTTTCCCGTCAACCATTACAACGTTAACGAATTTTGCTAAAATTTCTGACCCGAATTTAGGATCAGGCAGTATCTTACGAGTTGCTATGACGCGTCTTCTTGGCATCTTATCTCTCCGTGTGCTTCAGGATCTTTACCCAAAACATATTAAATTAAAATAGTGTTTGTTTGGCCTTACTAACGGAAACGATTAAGACTTAGGTTTCTTTGTACCGTATTTAGAACGTCCTTTACGGCGATCAGAAACACCTGAAGTATCCAGTGCACCACGAACAGTATGGTAACGAACACCTGGTAAATCTTTTACACGACCGCCACGGATCAATATAACACTATGCTCTTGCAGGTTATGGCCTTCACCACCGATGTATGAAGTAACTTCATACCCGTTAGTGAGACGCACACGAGCAACTTTACGCATCGCTGAATTTGGTTTTTTTGGCGTCGTTGTATATACACGAGTACATACACCACGTCTTTGAGGGCACGCTTCTAACGCAGGTACATTCGTTTTTACAACTTTGTCCTTACGTGGTTTGCGAACCAATTGTGAAATTGTTGCCATTATTATATAGCTCCTAGTTGTGTGTGAAAAATCAACTCTCGAAAAAAGAGAATGACAATTTTACGCTTATTAAAAATAACTGTCAATAATTAAGCAAGCTTGTTTTAAAACTATTAACAGGTTTGTTCTGTGGTAATCAAAAATGCTAAAATATTTTTTCGAGTTAGAACAAAATAAACGATGCCCATTTGATTAACGCTAACATGAAAAGTAATCAAGGCAAATTATTCCAATGCACTATACCCATGTGACGTAAAAGTGCAAATCCAGCAAGGGAAATAGTACGAAGGTGATGGGAATCGTTATTCTACATAGAGATTTTATAACAACGCGCATTGGTACTATTTCCCTTGCCCTGCGGGGCACAAGCTCG
>JAGLDN010000022.1 GCA_023145575.1 Psychromonas sp. | reverse complement strand
CTTTATTTTTAATTCGACCTTTGGTGATTAACACAGTTAATCATCGAGTGGGTAATTTTATGTCGAGTACTTGCCACAATTTGCCGATCTGACTTTGCAAAATGAAGTAACATGGGTATAGATGTTATTTTAAGGTGCGATACCAGCAAGATCATTGTGCACGGATCCTATGCTTAAAATTGATATTAGATGATTAAGACGAAAATCTGTGATAGGTCAAATGTTGCGCCTTACTTTGATTCTCGAGTCAGTGGCTGTTTTTTAACTTGAGGTAGGATGGGTATAAACTCATCATTATTGCTTTTTATAAGGTAGACACTGGATCTTTCCTTCATTGATCCTTAGCTCAGTTGCATCGTAATTTTTATAAGTTTGGAAAGTCTCATTTCCGATATTAATGTAAACATCTTGGTGGAGATCTTTTAAGACGATAATGCGATTATTATCTGAGCACGTTTGTAGTTGCTCTTTGTTATTACTTAGATCTTTAGTTAAGGTGTCAATATGTGTTTTTATATTTTCATTAACTTCCAACAATTGAAAGTCTAATAATTGTTTTTTTTCTGATGGAGGAATACAATCATTTTGTTGTTGCAAATCAAATAGTTTTTTTGACTTTAATTTATATTTTGTCAAATGTTCTTGTATTTCTCTTTTATCTTCTATTAATTGTGCGTATTCACCTATCAGTGAGATCCTTGTTTTAGCGCCTCCTGATGAGCCTAATATTACAGTATGTATACTAGCAGCGCTTGTTAAACAACCACCAAAAATTGACCCTTTAGTGCCTGCTGTATTTTGTACATCAATATTACCTTTACTGGTCACATTACAGTGAAGTAACTGTTTTTTTATGTGTACATCCCCGCCACACGATATATCAGTATATTGACTATAATTTGCAATGAGCGAGCCTTCACAAGCGACGGTGCAAGATAAAAGATCTTCCTCATTATGTGTTTTTTGACCGATAATGCCTTTCTCAACGATAAGGTCACCACCACAGTCAATATGTGCAGATTCGATAAAACCTGCAACAGTAATATCACCTGTTGCTTTTACATGCATATTATCACTGATATTGCCTGAGATAATAATACTACCTTTGTAGTCCACATGACCTGATCCAGGATCCACAGAATCTATAAGGAGTACATCATCAACACCCATGCCATTAAGGGTAAGCTTAGGGATGCCCGCGAGTGTGGATAGCAGTTCATTTTCATTTTTTTCATTGATGATTGTGTTAGTGCCTGGCGTTAAAGTAATATCTTTTCCTTTTTTAAATGGGATGATCTCACCGGTGACAGTGATCCCATCGTGACCTTCTATGATCCGCTCCTTGCGCATTAAAATCTCATTCTCAACCACTGTGAATACTTGCCCCAAATCAAGCATATCTACCTTGTCATTTTTTTGTATTGCCGGTTTTAGTATGCGCTCTTTTGGCGTTTGAACTAGGCGTTTTAATATTGCATTTGTTGAAGGTATTGCTGGAATGCCTTTGGCAATGGTCGCTGTGAATATCGCACCTGGTTTACCAGATTCTGAATTTTTTAATAATATTTTGATTATTTTTTTATCGAGTCCAGTTGTTATACCTATGGCTTTCACATTTTCAATTACATCACTTGCAGTAATAGGAGTACCACCATACGCACTGACCATTATCGCTTTAGCGTTTATCTTCTCGTCATCTATTTCAATAGAAATTTGAGCATCAACAAGTGCTGCAATTTGAATAAGTTGTTCGCTTTGATCCTCTACTTCTACTTCTACTTCTACTTCTACTTCTACTTCTACTTCTACTTCTACTTCTACTTCTACTTCTACTTCTACTTCTACTTCTACTTCTACTTCTATTTCTTCCTCTACTTCTATTTCTTCCTCTACTTCTTCCTTGTTGTTACGAAAGTCTGTTGCTAGGTTAAGATCATTGAATGATTGTTCCGCTATTTTTAATGCGGCGATGTCTAATTTAAAATGACACCAAGAAGAGTTATTAAAAAGCTGTTTTAGTAAATTAAGAGACACGCAGTGACCAGTACTGCGAATGATCACACAGACACTTTTTTGGTCTTCAGAAAGTTGCAGTAATTCAACTGGAAGTTGCTCTGTCAAAAGTTGACACTCTTATAGGTGAACTTGTTTGTCATCATAATTTAGTTTTAAACTTTTTGCAGACTAAAAAGCACAAAAAGTGGTATTGATCCTGATTTAGGTATATTTACAAGTGTCCAACCAAAGGACAGGAAAATTATTGCAAGTTTCCATTACGTTGAGCATAACACAGATTTACTTTAAGCTAGGGCAGACACTAAGCTACAACCTTTAAGGCAGTAACCTATCGATAATTAACAATAATTCAGTCTATGGTGCTTTTGTTGATCTTCAATAAATATGACAGTTAGTAATAGCACCTGCTGAAATTTTTGTAATTATCAAGGGAAATAGGTGGTTATTATAAGTCAATACAACAGATATAGGTAGGAATTAGCCCAATATAACGCTGGTGGGAAGTGTTGTTTAACATAAAGTGACTTCATTGCTCTTTCAATTAGGCTCTGTTGGTCTTTAGTGTTTAAAAATTATTAAACCACTATACCCCACAGGTCAAGACAACTAGTACCAAGGCGCGTTGATATAAAATCTCTATGTAGAATAACTATACCCATCACACCTGAAGATGCATGTTTCAGCGAGAATTTAAAAGCTTAGAGGCAAGGCATTGATTGAAGATAATGGTTATTCCCTTGCCAAAATCAATAACACCTTTAAAATTCGCATTTTGGAGACAACTGAGTAAATCATCTTTTGCGTTGCAATACTCAAAAAGTGAATAACAATAAAGGGTTAAAGTCTTTTTTTTTAACCCTACCGAAGGTAGCATTGCGCCTTGAACATCAATCACTCAGATGTGATGGGTATATACTTCAATTTTATGCCTAGTACCTTGGTACTATTTCCCTTGCTGAATTTGCACTTTTGCGTCACATGGGTATAGGTATAAAAATTCATTATTTACCTGCCTATAGCCCGAACTTAAACCCAAGAGTGGACTTTGAAAGGTGATGAATCAGCATGCTAGTAATAATAAATATTTTACGACCGCAAAAGATTTCGGGCGTAGTATAAATAATTTTTTTGACTCTATTTTACCAATTATCGGTGCTACGTTAAGTGGCAGGATCAATGACAACTTCCAAAAGTATTACACTGCATCTTGAATGATAACGGGTATATATTCGAATCAAAAGCCAAGTTCAGGGTAATTGCGAAGCATCCTAGCAGCTACCAGTCTTCAATAAATATGTGTAATTAACCCGGTTGACGAACGTACGTTTGAAGCATCCTCAAAGCCAGTAACATTATTGAGCCAAGCAAATAATGCTTCAATCGGCTGTCTCATACGTGATACGGCATTTGAATATTTTTTTCCTCTGTCGATAACTCCTTCT